>DATFJJ010000289.1:0-10633 GCA_035269245.1 Wenzhouxiangellaceae bacterium
TGTTCGGCGGGTATCTGTATTTCCACAAGGCGCCCAATCGGGAAGAATTCCATTACGAAACCGTCCGCAAGCTCGACGCCTTGCACCAGTTCGACTGCCTGCGGGCCAACAAGGCCACCGCGGCCTGGGGCGTGGAGGGGCGCGTGCCGTTCCTGGACACCGAGATGCTCGATATTGCCATGCGCATCGACCCGAAGTTGAAGATGATTGCGCCCGAGCGGATGGAAAAATACCTGCTGCGCCGCGCGTTCGCCCACCTCCTGCCTTATGAAATTGCGTGGCGACAGAAAGAGCAGTTCTCCGACGGTGTCGGCTACGGCTGGATCGACGCGCTGCACGACTTTGCCGACGGACGGGTGACCGATGCCGAACTGGCGGATGCCGAAAACCGCTTCCCGATTCATTCCCCGGCGACCAAGGAGGCGTATCTGTATCGCATGATGTTCGAGGAGCACTACCCGGAGGCGTCGGCCATTGCAACGGTGCCGGGGGGCAAGTCGATTGCCTGCAGCTCACCGGCCGCGCTGGCATGGGATCCCGAATTTGCCAACCGCGCCGATCCTTCAGGGCGGTCGGTGGCCGGCGTTCATCGCCAGGCGACGTAGACGTCGACAGGAGTCAGATCGGCTCTCGCGAAGACGCAAAGGCGCGAAGCGAAAGAACGAAAAATCAAGGCAGGACACGAAGAACACGAAGAAGGCACGAAGGACAGGAAAAAAGACGTTAATTCATGAATTTCTTGTCGCCCCGGACTTGATCCGGGGCCCAGCGGCTTTTCGGAGTCACAAAGCCGCTGGATCCCGGGTCAAGCCCGGGACGACGAAAGAATCTTGTAGGGTGGATAAGCGCAGCGCATCCACCAGCGCCCCACGAAGACGCACGCTTCCCGGTCAGGAATCGCCTTCGAGCTCCCTCGCATATTCTTCCATTGCCTCGGCCATCGGCGCATCCGGGTTGGAACAGTCGACTTCATGTTGTGCTGCCAGACGCGCCCAGGCCTCGATTTCACCGTGTTTGTCGAGCATTTTCATGAAATCCCGGGCGCTGGATTCGTCGAG
Organism: Wenzhouxiangellaceae bacterium; assembly: GCA_035269245.1. Lineage (GTDB taxonomy): Bacteria > Pseudomonadota > Gammaproteobacteria > Xanthomonadales > Wenzhouxiangellaceae. Next base: position 1,059 of record DATFJJ010000289.1, read on the forward strand.
ATTTTCGAGAGCCTCCGTCAGCGCCGTTGCGCGGCAACTGCGCACCGCGTTCTCAAAGACCTTGCGCTGCTCGAGACGAGCGACCGTCGCCTGATCATCGCGCGCCGCGGCACGTGATGACGCCAGGCTGAATCCAATCGACTGACTGATCGCCGTCCGTGAGTCAGAAATCATTCGGTCTGCCATTCGGCCGCAGGCCCGATCGAGTTCGCCGCCGGGCGCGATTTCCTCCTGGCAGGCCTTGGTAACTTGTCCATAGGCGGGAATCCCGTAGGCCATGCTGATACTGAAAGCGGCGACCAGTTTGTCATATGGCGTCTTCAACACGGCGACAGCCGGACCTTCGTCAAGCGCCTCGAACCACACGACCGGTAGTTGAATGAGATAGTCGCTGGCGTTTTTGGCTTCGATGATCAGTCGGTCGCGCATCTCGGCTTCTATATCGGGCACAAGGGCGAGTCGGCTGAGCAGATTGGCGTCGTCGTGCCGGACGATCGCATCGTCCAGCCCGGCGTCGATGCAGAACGCTTCAATATCGGCGCTCGCGCACGCGCTCGCCAGCCAGGCGAGCGCCGCGCCGTCGGTGGTGGTTCGAATGGCCTGGTCGAACCGATCCAGCAGTTCGGTCGGCGTCAGCGATTCCAATTCCTCGTGCGCGGCTTCAGCCCTGGTGAGTGCATCCAGCGCTGCCTGACGCACCGAGTCGTAGTCCCGGTAACGCTCATCGGTTGTCATGCGCTCCACCATCTCGGCCTGCGCATCGAGCCTCTGTCCGGCGTCGACACGGTACAGCAGGCCGGCGGCGCGCTTGCGTGGATCGCTATGCTCGAGCAGCCATTCGGCCGCTGCCGGGAGCGCCTGTTGGAGCTTGCGGTTTTGTTCCTTCGCCGCCGCGATATCCGGGTCCGATGCTGCCGCGCTGCGGTCCGAGCCGCCTGCGAGCGCCGGGCCGCCCGTTGACGCCAGCACAATTGCAACAACAGATGCGAAAAGGGTTTTCATGATCTGTTCCCACATGCCACCAGGGCCCAGTTAATCACGCGAACCGGAGGCGGTCAAGCCGGCCCGATGCTGCAATCGAGCTTGTGCAGTCGCCCATCGGCCAGCGCGTAGATCATGCCGTGGAGTTCCACTTTCCGTCCTTCGGCCCAGGCGGTGCGCAGGATGGGCGTTTCGGCGATGCGCGCCACGCTCTGCACCACGTTGAGTTCGGCCAGCCGGTCGCGGCGCGCTTTATCGTCGAGTTCGCCGAGTTCACCGGCGTGGGCGTGATTCAGGCTGCGGATCGGCTCTATCCAGTGGTCGACGAGGCCGTGGGAACGGTCCTCGCAGGCCGCCTGAACGCCGCCGCAGCCGTAGTGGCCGCAAACGATGATCTTGAGAATGCCCAAGCCCTCGATCGCGAACTGCAGCGCGCTGAGCAGGTTGAGATCGGCCGAGTGCACGACATTCGCCACGTTGCGGTGGACGAACACCTCACCCGGCTCCAGACCGGCGATCACATTGGCCGGCACCCGGGCATCGGCGCAGCCGATCCAGAAATAGTCCGGCTTCTGTAACTTGGCCAGGTGCGAAAAATATGCCGGTGACTGTGAGCGGACGCCCTCGGCCCATTCGCGGTTGCGTCGGATCAGTTCTTCGGGCATGGCTGTTCAGCGGTTTCGACAAGCAGACAGTTTAGCTTCAACCGCCAAGCTGCTTGCTCGAATCGCAGCCGTCTTGCCGTCATTCGTCGGAGCAGGCTTCGATGACGGGCCGACCCAGCCAGAAATCTTCCATGGCGCCCTCGAGTCTCTCCATTGGCTGGGCGGCAAGCGTTGATTCGAAGTGCCGCATGACCTGGCCGAGACCCTCCGCCTTCCGATATCGCCTGAGCAGATCGACACCGCTGCCGGGAAGTTCCTCGACACGGCTCGAAATCCTTGGGTGAAAAGTGCGGTCGGGGAAAGGCCCGAGCATTGGTGGTAACACAAAACCCAGGTAGACGGCGTCCGCACCATTGTCCACGGCCCCGAAAAGCGCTGGGTTTAACCCGGTCAGGGTAGACCGGTTTCATAAATACCGTGCCAATCCTCACAGCGACGAATGACCACACGCAGCCGCCTGGATTTTCTTGATATTTATCAAGCAATATCTCCTTATTTGCTTGATTACATTGATTTTTAACTCCATTCTTCCTGTGCCGCAGCTGGTTGATGTAGGCTGAGCAGCTTTGTCGATTTTCTTTATCGAGGAGTTGTTATGTATGCATGACCGTCTCGGAAGCGCACCCAGATTGACCGTGCTCAACGATACCGATTCGAATGGCGTCCATTTTGGCTGCAGCCGGGTAATGGACAACATCAAGACCCTTTCCGCGCGATACGGTTTGAGAGTAGGCAACACGGTTCCCGCAGCTACACCTGCGTTCAGTCCTTACATGCGACGGGCGATCAGGGATGCGGATATCGTGATGATCAATGGCGAAGGAACGCTGCATCATGGCCGAAGGCGAGCGCGCTGGCTGATCGACGCCATCGAATATGCAAAATCCGGAGACAAGCCAGTCGCATTGGTCAATGCGTTATATCAGGACAACCCCGAATTATGGGATCCGATCATAAGTGAGCTGGATATCATATGTGCCAGAGATGCACAAAGCGCGGCACAGCTTACGCGTGCGGCCGGCCGACAGGTGGGATACATGGGCGATCTGGCACTCTATGACGAGAAGCCTCCGTCTCCTGAAGGCAATCGAAACGGCAATCGAAACGGCATGTTGTTCGGCGATTCCGTTCACGTCAGGACAACGAGACGTCTGCTCGCAACTGCAGGACGAATCTCGCGGCTTGCACCGGCGCAAGTCATGCCGATTACACGCAGTTGTTCACGCCCAGGTTCGCGGCAGGCGGCGGCCAGCGACCTGCAAACGATGTATTCCTACTATTGCCACAGAAGAGTATTGCGTTTCAGGGGCATCGTGTCCTTTGCCGAATCGTCGCATGCATACATGGAGATACTGAGGAGGTTTGCGCTTTCGGTTACCGGGCGATTTCACGCATTGTGTTTTGCATTGTTGACCCGTACCCCATTTGTGGCAATCGCCTCGAATTCATGGAAGATGGATGCAATCATCCATGATGCGGGCCTCGACCGAAAACGGCTCATAGGGCCCCGAATGCTCAATCCGGAAATTATCCTCGACAATGACTGGAGCTACTCTGACGAGGAACGCGAATCGATTGATCGATATATCGAGACCAGTCGGATAAAGGCGAAAGAATTTTTTCTCTCGTTGCACGCGCTGGTCGGATCGACACCGGCATGCGAAATCTGACGCGGGCGGTGACCTGGGCCTGCTTCAAGGACATCGAGGTCATCGAAGGGCTGGATGAGGGTCCCGAATCACAGGCCCGGCTGGCAACCCTGCCGTACTGGGTGGGCAGATCGCCCGTCATTCACATGCCGACCTCGCTGCTTGTCATGCAGGGTGCTTTTCGTTTCGATGAGTATCATCCGTTTGTCCGTGCTATCAATGGCGGCCGGAGCGAGCTGGCAGCGTTCTATGCGGCGTTTCAGCCACGCCATCTTGCCCAGATGTATCGGTTTCCGGAAGAGGCCCCGGGCGCTGATCTCGCGCCATGGGAGCTTCCCTGGCTATTGCGGCAGCGACGTGCCTCGCGAGGCGAGAAAGGACTGGGTGCCGAGCACGGCACAAGTTACTACGGGCCCTGCACCGAAGCCAAGGTAGACCTTGAAACAAGAAGGCTCTGCCGGGTTGCACGCAGCATCGAAAAACACGGATACCGGCCATCGGGGTTGCATACCCATATCGCCGGACATTTCATGCAGGCGAAGGACCAGGTGAGGTTTTTCGTGCGCGGCGGCAAACATCGCGCCGCGGCGTTGACGGCTCTTGGCTTCGAGCACGTGCCGGTACGCATGCGTGATACCTGGCCGCGCGTGATCAGTCGGGACCAGGCGTGTCATTGGCCCTTGGTGCATCGCGGCGAGATGAGTGCTTCGGTGGCCCGTAAAATCTTCGACCGGTATTTCGAATGATCATATCGCCGGCATCCAGCGCCGAGGCTTGCGATGAAAATCGAGGTCATTGAGCGGCTCCGCCTGAAGCGCCGACGGATGCTGCGCGGGACATATGCAGAGATTGGCGGCCGCCGCCTGACGGCCTATTCGGGCGCCTGGGCGTTTTATGTTCCGCGGATCGGCGTCAAGATCCTTCACTCCTTCCAGGGATTTTGTCACTGCATCCATGCCTCCGCGCCTCGACGACACGAAGTATTCGAAGGCGTCGCGCGCCTTCGCGGCAACCGCTACGCATTGGAAGAATGGCAGCACGCCTACGAAACGTCTGTCGCTAGGCGAGCGGCCGAGAATTACGTCGCGGCTTGTCGACTTTACGACCACGGACTCGGGCCCAGGGTTGCCGGCTGCGTTGTCGCCCTGAGCCTCGACGCTTTTTACGACGATGATGCGTTACGTTCTTTCGGCATCCTTGTCGAAGACCTTCGCGGCTATCCGCACCGGCAACAAGTGACGCTCAAGCAACTCAAGTCCGCCGGGGTCGCGCCCGATCGAAGCGCGAGCTGCATTCGCCAGCAGATCCGCGGTTACGTCAGCGATTTGAATTCGGTGGTCGGCGTAATGCCTGTCGATGCCGAAGCCGAAGTGCTGGAGATACATGATCAGCTGGAGCGTGTATGCAACCGGTGCTGATTCTAGATGCGATTACCGATGACGACGTCGTGGTTGTCGTAACGGAAATCGATCGTCCCTGGTCCCGGGTGTCCGGGCTCGCGGACCGAATTCTATTGCTGTATTCGCATCACGGCTGTATGAGATTCAGCTCTTGAGTTTGTCGGCAAACGAGATTCCACGGCGAACCGGCGGCAATTTCCTGCGGCTGTTGCGGGGCCGCGGTGTTGCCGCCCTATTGATGCTGGCGGCGATGGCATTGATGGCCCGCGCGCTCCCAGCGGCGGATTTCGGCTTCGTAATGTTGTTGCACTCGTTTGTTCTGGCTATGTACGGGCTGGTCAACCCGAAACCGTTCGAGGCGGTGGTGCTGTACGGGGCGCGTCACGCCGGACATCCGCAACGGGTCGAGCAACTGCTCCGGTTGACGCTGCTGCTTGATCTGGCGACCGTGGCCGTGGCCTTGGCGCTGGCTTGGTTCGCGGCCGCTGCGCTGTCCGCCGCACTTGGGTGGAGCGACCAGCAGCTCGCACTGGCGCGCGGCTACAGCATCGTGCTGGTCACGAGCGCGAGTGGCTGGGCCAGCGGTGTGCTGCGTCTTTACAACCGCTTCGACGTCATCGCCAATCAGCGCATCGTCCAGGGTGCCGTGATGCTGGGCGGGGCCGCTGCAGCCGCGGCTGTGGAAGCCGGCCTTGCAGCGTTCCTGGCCGTTCAGGGCGTGGCGTTTGCGGGGCAGAAGCTTTACCTGCAACGAGCAGGCTGGCGGGAGATTCGCCGTCACCATCCACAGGCACCGCTTTTCGGTGCATCGCTGCGTGCGCACAAGCACCGCTATCCCGGGCTGGGGCGTTTCCTCGTGATCACTTATTGGCAGGGCAATCTGGATCTTTTTCCGAAGCATCTCGTGGTGTTGGGTACCGGCGCGTTCCTTGGCGAGGCCGCCGCCGGCGTCTACCGTCTTGTGGCCCAGACCACGCGTGTGGTTTCTGGTCCGGCGTTGATGTTGCGCCAGGTGCTGTTCCCCGACCTGGCCCGGTTGTGGCACGCTGCGCGGAACGAATACCGCCAGCTTCTGCATCGCATGCTGAAGTGGTCGGCGCTCGCGGCGGCACTGTTCTTGGGTGCCGCACTCTGGTTCGGGGAGACGCTGGTGGTGGCGTTGTTCGGCGAGCCCTATCGCGCCGGCTCGACGCTGCTCGTCTGGCTGATGCTGGCCGCGGGGCTGGACCTGACGACCAACGTCATGCGCGCCGGCCTATATGCCCGCTCGCGCGCCGGGGTGGTACTGACCGCCCATGTTGCCGGGGTTACGCTGCATGCGATGACTTTCATCCCGCTGGTCCATATCGCAGGGTTGGGCGGGGCCGGCGCTGCAGCCGCAATAGGCTCGGCTGTCACCATTGGCTTTGTATTCCGCGGTTCTGTTCGATAGTTGCCGGGTTGAAAAACCACTATTGGATTATGCTGGGTTGGACCAGCAAACTCGAGCGCGTCGACCGGCGTGTTGGCCACCAGCCTCGAGTCGCGCTCGGGGTCGACAGGGTCGGCGATCGTCCACAGCGTCTCATCGCTGGCGCGGATGTCGATATCTTCATCGACGACGATAACGGACCAGGAGCGTGGAACGACATCGATGATCTCCGATCTCGTGCTCGAGCGAACCTAATGCTGCTTATCGGTTGTCGAGTTCGGCGCGCACCAATTTTTTGAGATGCCGGCAGTAGCGGTCCAGGTAGTTCATGCCGTGATCGCTGCCCGAAAGCCATGGGTTCATGAGTGTGTGGCGCAACAGAAAAATGCTGTCGGCGCCGCTTTCGGGGTCTTCTGGTTCCTCAATGAAACTGCCGGGGTCCAGTCCCAGTGAATCGGTCAGCTTATTTGCAACTCCTTCGCTAAGCGATGCCCGGTACACCCGCGTGCGAGAGCCGAAGAATTGCTGTTTGCGCAGGTCAAGCCCTTCACCTACGCGCAGCCTTTCATACAATTGCTCGCAGAAACGGTTCATGACGGCAAGATCGCGGTTGTCTTCCGGATTGATCGCCAGGCAGACCAGATTGGTATCCGGCTCGAACGGCATGACGATGCGGGCTTCGCCTTGCAGGTCGTTGGCCAGGTCGTCGATGTGCTCGAAGAGGTACTCGCAGTTGCGGATGGTTTCTGAACACAGCCGACCGAAGTGGTCGTGATCCAGAGGCAGCACCCGGTGGGTGACCCAGGCGGCCGCGGCGGCGGCGCCGGGCTTGGAGCCTTCGATGATGTACTTGCCCAGGTTCTGGAACCGGCGCTGGTACTCCGCCTCGTCGTCGTTGGTGTCGAAGACGTAGGCCGCCTTCTGACTGATGAAGTCGGTCATGGCCCGGTTGCGCGCGACGTACGCGCCGCAGCCGAACGGAATGAAGCCGAGCTTGTGCGGGTCCACGGTAATCGAATCGGCGTGCCTGAGCGCACCGAAGGCGTGATAGACCTCGTCGGAAGGAAAGAAATGGAAGCGTTCGCGCATCTCGGTCTGGCCGACCATGCCGCCTTCTTCGTTGCGGAAGATGCTGGCCAGGTATCCGCCCCAGGCGGCGTCGACGTGGATGCCGAAGTCCAGGCCGCGCCTGCGCCAGCGCTGCCGGGCCGAGACGATGCGGTCGATGGGATCTATGGCGCCGAACTCGGTGGAGCCAAGAACGCCCACCACTGCAAGCACCGGTCGCTGCGTTGCGTGCGCTTCTGCCAGTGCGTCGTCCAGCGCATCGTCGTCCATGCGCATTCGCTCGGTCACCGGAATGGTCACCAGATTGGCGCTGCCCAGGCCGAGCAGCTTCATTGCCTTTTCCCAGGAATAATGAGCGCTGACCGGCACCATTACGCACGGACTGGCGCGCAAATCCAGGCGCGCATGGAAGTCGGCTGCGCCCAGGGTTTCTATACGACCGGCCTCGATGCGCCTGGCCATGTTTCTGGCGTCGACGGCCGAGCACCTATCTCGAATGGCGCCCAGCAACGCCCGCCGCAGCGCGATGATTCGGTCGACCGATAAATTGAACAGCTGCCAGTCGTCAAGCGTACAGAAGTCGTCGGGCAGGCCCGCAATCATGCCGGGCTCGAATTCGGACTCGATACAGGCAGCGCGTGCGGCCAATGGCCAGAAGCGCACTGCGCGCAGGTACCAAAGGGCTTCGTCGTTGGCCAGCGTGCCGCCCGACGTTACATGGCCCCAGGCGCAGGGCTCGTGGCCCGGCTCGGTGTTATAACCGAACATCCGCGCCAGCTGGCCGCCCACTTCCAGCTCCATGCCCAGCGTGACCGGCGCGGCTTCATCGGTCACGTGGTTGGGGTTGTACAAAGTTGTGACAATCTGCGCGATCAGCCCGGGCAGCAGCAGATCGGAGGCCATGTGGCCGATATAGCGTGGGTTGTAGAACGGCACGCTGTTCTTGAGCCGGGCGCTCAGGCCATGCAGTTCGATCTTCATGCGCGCAACGAACTGACGATACTCGGGATCGTCGCTAGCCAGCATGGGAATCAGCGGCGGATCTTCGGGGTGCACGTTGCGTCGCCAGAAACAGTGATCGCGAAGAAACTCCACCACTATGCTTTCGAGCAACGTGTCGTTTTCGGCGTAGGCCCCCAGAAAATACGGGTTCAGCCAATCGAGTGATTCGGATTTTCCGGCCGTAGTCATGAGATGCCACCGAAGTCTCAGAAAGTGCATTCTGAGTGCCTTTTTAAAGCTGCGATTGATCCTCGTCAATTCTCCCGGACTTGGTTCGCTAGCTTTTCAGAGCCTCCAGTTCTTCCTCGGCCGCCAGCCACTCGCCCTCCAGCGATTCCAGCTTCTGCTTGACCGATCCACTCTGGGCCAGAAGTCTTTTGAGCTCGTCGGTCTTTTCGGGCTGGTAGAGATCGGCGTCGGCGAGCTGCTTCTCCAACCGGTCGCGCTCGGTCTCCAATCGCTCGATCTGGCCGGTGAGTTTCTTGACCTTGTTGGTCAGCGGCTTGATGCGTTCGCGTTCGGCCGCCTTGCGCTGGCGCTCGGCCTTGCGGTTGCCGCTGGCGGTTCCCTTGCCGCCGCCGGTATCGGGCTGGCCGACCAGTTTGCGGTAGGCCTCCAGTCCGCCGTCGAAAGGCCGCACCCCGCCGTCGGCGACCAGCCAGTATTCGTCCACTGTCGAGGCCAGCAGGTGGCGGTCGTGCGAGACCGTGACGACTGCGCCCTCAAAGCCCTGCAGCGCGACGGTCAGCGCGTGGCGCATTTCCAGGTCCAGGTGGTTTGTGGGCTCGTCGAGCAGCAGCAGGTTGGGCGCTTTCCAGATGATCAGCGCCAGCACCAGTCGGGCGCGCTCGCCGCCCGAAAGCCGGGTACACGGATCGGTCGCCAGGTCGCCGGAGAATGCAAATCCCCCCAGAAAGTCGCGCAGTTTCTGTTCGGGCACGTTGCCGGCGATGCGCGACAGGTTCACCAGCGGGCTGGCCTGGCGGTCGATCTGCTCCATCTGGTGCTGGGCGAAATAGCCGATCTTCAGGTTGCGCGAAGCCTCCAGCGTGCCGGCCTGGGGTTCCAGCTCGCCGGCCAGCGCCTTGACCAGGGTCGACTTGCCGGCGCCGTTGACGCCCAGCAGGCCGATCCGGTCGCCGGCGGCCAGGTTCAGGGAAATGCCTTCGAGCACGCGCACATCGCCGTAGCCCAGCTGCACATCGCGCAGCGCCATCAGCGGGTCGGCGGCCCGGCCGGGTTCGGGAAACTCGAAATCGAACGGGCTGTCGGCGTGCGCCGGGGCGATGGTTTCCATCCGCTCCAGCGCTTTCAGGCGGGCCTGGGCCTGCTTCGCCTTGCTCGCCTTGGCGCGGAAGCGATCGACGAACGACTGCATGTGCGCGATCTTCTTCTGCTG
>DATFJJ010000290.1:0-3001 GCA_035269245.1 Wenzhouxiangellaceae bacterium
CCTGCAGCGTACCGCTCAGCGATATTTCGACCTGCTCAATGCAATAGACAGTCTGCGTTTCGCCGAGGCTGAGGAAAAGGCCCTGAAGCGTCAATTCGAACAGGCCGAGCAGCGTTTCGAGGTCGGGCTGTCGGCGGTCACCGATTTCCTCGAGGCCCAGGCCGCGTGGGATGGCGCCCGGGCTCGCGTGATCGTGGCCGAAAACGCGCTGGAAAACGCTCGGGAAGGTTTGCGCGAACTTACCGGCACCATGTTCGAATCGTTCAAGCCGCTGGCCGAGGACCTGCCGCTGGATCGACCGGAGCCGGCAGTCTCAGACGAATGGGTGCAGACCGCGCTGCAGACCAACCCCGATCTGGCCGTCGCGCGCGATGCGGTTTCGATCGCCGATACCGATGTCGAGATATCGCGGTCCGGCCATTACCCTACGCTGGACCTGACGGCCAATTACAACCGCAGCCTGGACAACGAATTCGCGCTGCGAAACGACCAACAGATCCAGATCGGCACCACCACTTTACAGAACGACCGTTGGTCGGCAACGGTACGCCTCAACGTGCCGATCTTCTCCGGCCTCGCGGTCAAATCCCAGACCCAGCGCGCGCGCATCAACCGCAGCGTTGCCAATGAGGAGCTGGACCTGAACCAGCGCCAGGTAGTGCGCCAGACCGAAAACGCTTTCCGCGCCGTGATCGCGGGGATTCGCCAGGTCGAAGCGTTCAAGCAGGCACTTGTCTCGGCCGACAGCGCGCTGGAGGCGACCAACGCCGGGTTTGAAGTCGGCACGCGCACGATCGTCGACGTGCTGCTGGCCGAGCAAAGGTTCTTCCAGGCCCAGCGCGACTATTCCCAGGCACGCCACCAGCTGATTCTCGATCGTCTCGGATTGAGGCGCGCGGCCGGCACGATTTCGCCTGAAGACCTGGCGCGGGCGAACGAACTTCTCGAGGGGCCGGAGCGAGGATAGGGGCCGGCTGGACAATCCGTTGGCTGGTTAGCTGGTTAGCTGGTTGGCCAGCCACGGTTTCAGTGGCTCGAGAGTTCTTTCAAGCGCGCCGCGTTGTGAGTCGGCGAAGGCGCTGGCGTTGGCGGCGAGTCGCCGGGCGTATTCCGGCTGCGTGAAGATATGCGCCAACCGATCCGCCAGGTCCGCTGACGACTTCACGCGTACAAGACCATTTGCCGATTCGAGCCCGTCCGCCGCGGCTTGTTGGTCGGTCGTGTGGATGCCGGTCAGGATAGGCTTGCCGGCCAATGCCGGCTCGATCAGGTTGTGCCCGCCGATTCCTTCGACCAGGCTGCCGCAGACCATGCAGGCATCGACAAGCTGGTACAGCCCACCCAGCACACCCATGCGGTCGACCACGATGGCCTGGATGCGACCGCTTTTGCCTTCACCTTGCGTTGCCTGTGCCGGCCAATCTTCCATCATGCAGACGTTCAAGCCGGCCCGCTTGCACGCGTCCATGGCCTCCGACCCTCGATCAGGATGCCGAGGCACCACCAGCAAGAGTGCGTCGGGATGCTCCTGCAACAATCGACGATGCGCGCTGGCGACAATGTACTCCTCCCCGCCGTGCGTGCTGCCGGCCACCCAGAGCGGCCGGCTGGCCCACAGTCGCTGCCAGGAAAGCATTTCGTCGGTGGGGGTCGCCAACGAATCGGCGTCGAATTTCAGATTGCCGGTCAACGCGATGCGGTTACGGCCGACGCCCAGGGCCTCGAAATGCTCACGACTGACTTCGTCCTGGCACAGCACCGGATCGACATCGGCCAGCGCGTAACGAAACAGGCCCGCAAACCGTCGATAGCGACGCATCGCCTCGCCCGAGATACGCGCATTCACCATGGCGACCGGAATCGAACGCCGACGGCACTGGTCCAGCATGACCGGCCAGATTTCGGTTTCGATCAGCACCAGGGCCCTCGGCCGGGTATGATCCAGCCAGCGAGAGACGCAGGCCACGGTATCCAGCGGTGCGAAAAGGTGACGCACTGCATCGCAGTTTTCGAACCGCTGGCGCGCCTGCTCGGCGGCCGTATGGGTGAGCGTGGTCAGCACGATGCGCCGTTGTCCACCGGCAAGGGCGCGAACCAGCGGCTCGGCGGCGTTGAGTTCGCCGACCGACGCGGCGTGAATCCAGATTTCGCCGCCCGCATCGGGCACATGGCCGCGGCGCTCTGCCTGCCGGGCCAGGAGTTCGGGCGCGCCAGTAGCAGCCCGCGCAAGCCGACGCGCCGCAAACGGCGCAAGCGCGCCGGTCGCGAATCGGTAAACTCGAAACCACGGTGAACCCATCGGTGCAAGCATAGCCTAGTGGTCCTTCAACATGATAATTATGGATTCAGCTGGCCTTCGGGCGCTCCTGTGGCGCTCCTCTGCGGCGTTCCCGTGCTTGCCAAGGGCTAGGGCCATTGCCTGCACACGGCGCCTCGCCGCGAAGCGCCGCAGGAACGCTGAACCCGCAATTATCATGTAGAAAGAGCACTGGGGAAGCTGAGAACAAGCCATCGCTGAACAAAATCGGACCCAGCCGCGGATTTGCGCGGATAACCACGGATAAATTCAAAAGCATGAATCAGCAAGGTCGACTCAAGATCCCGGATGTCGCCCCGGCGATTGCGGGAAGACGTAGTTTTCCTGGCGGTTCAACGTCGTTATTCAGCGTAGATCCTGGCGGATCCGCGGCTAGTGTGTTTTTCCTGAACGCAAGCCGGATGCCCGGCCCCGGCCCGAGAAAAGCCTGATGACCGGCGTCGGGCAAGCGATGACACGTGCCGCGCTGAAGCCGATCGAGTGGCTCGGACGCCTGCCGCTTCGATATGCCCAGCGCGCCACCCGCTGGCTGGCCGGACCAATGCGTCTGCTGATGCGGCGTCGATCGTCCATCGTGCGGCGCAATCTCGAACTGTGCTTTCCGGAACTCGACGACAGCGACCGATCACAGTTGTTGCGCAACCATTTTCGCAACCTGGCCGAGTCCGTTGGCGAGATCAGCTT
>DATFJJ010000291.1:0-9842 GCA_035269245.1 Wenzhouxiangellaceae bacterium
AAAACGTCTTACTACTACAAGGTGGTCAACAGCGCCATTATCGACAGCCTCAGAAGTCATCGGGGTACGCTGGCGCACTCGGTGCGTACCGAGACCGACGGCGAAGAAGACGAGCCCGCCCTGATCGAGCGAATCGGCGGAGAAGAGCAAGGCCCCGATCAAGTTTTTGACGAGCAGCACCGCCAGGCCAGGCTGCTCAAGGCGATCCGGCAGCTGCCGGCCGACCGAAGGCGCGCCGTGACGCTCTTTCTTCAGGGATTCACGGTGCCGGAAATCGCCGAACTACTCGGCTGCGACCGGAACCGCGCGCACAATCTGGCATACCGCGGGGTGCGCGCGCTGAAAGACTTGATGGGCGATGCCGGGTGATGGGTCAAAAGAAGTGATGGGTACAGATATGGGTACAAATAAATGAAGGATTTCCAGGATCGATACAGCCCGATGTTTCGGGCCGTCACGCGCGACGCCGGACACTGCCCGCCGGCCGGGTCGCTTGCCGATCTCGCCGCCGGTCGCACCTGGCCGTGGCAGCGTCGGCGCCTGGTCGAACATCTTTCGCAGTGCAGCGACTGTTCGGACGATTACCATGTGCTCGTCACCGCACGTGGCGGCCTGGTCACTGCGCTGGAAGAGCAGGGACATGACGGCGAAGGGCTCACGGGCGGCTGGCTGCGGCCTGGCCTGGTGGCCGCCGCGGCACTTGGCGTCGTGGCGCTGAGCATTTCGGTGCTGGTCCAGAGCGACGCTCCGGCCCCGGTATCCGGGCACGGGGTGCTGTTCGCCAGCGAGTTCGAGCACGGCCCAGGCGGGGCCGAACGTCAGCCTGGCCAGGATCGCCTGTTCATCAGCGATTTCGGTGAGACCGAAGGCGAAGGCGGAAAGCTCTTCCGCGACGATTTCGGCGGCTAGTTTATTCCGCCGCAGTATCGAAAGACAATGAAAGTCAGCGGATCCATGCGCAAGTTGACTCTGCTGATCGGTGTTCCGGTTCTCGCGGTGACCGGCTATTTTCTGTATCTCGCCGGCGATGCGGGCGAATTTCGCAGCGTCGGCGACCTGCATCCCGGCGAATGCCGAAAGATTACAGGCGTGCCCGGCCCCGAGGACATTACGCTGCATCCCGATTGGGAAGTGGCGCTGGTCTCGAGTTTTGATCGGCGCGCCGCCATGGACGGCAGAATCCGACCGGGCGGGATTTTCGCCTGGGCGCTGAACGGCTCGATGGATGCCCCGGTCAATCTGACTCCGGATGCCGGTATCGACTTCCGACCGCACGGCATCTCGCTGTTCGTTGGTCCCGATGGTCGGGCGACGCTGTTCGTGGTCAACCATCCCGGAGAATCGTTGTCTGGAGCCCCGCCGAAAACCGGTTCGCTGGATCCGGCGCATACAGTCGAGGTGTTCGCGCTGAACGGCATGCGGCTGGAGCATCGCGAAACTCTTGCGCATGAATCGATGATCAGCCCCAATGACATCGTGGCGGTCGGCCACCGGCGCTTTTACTTCACCAACGACCACGGCAGCGCGCCGGGCTGGAAGCGGACGCTGGAAGACTATCTGCGGCTGGGCTGGGCGAATGCGGTTTATTTCGACGGCGACGAATTTCACGAGGCGGCCGACGGGCTGAGCTACGCCAACGGCATCAATCTCTCACCCGACGGTACCCGGCTGTACATTGCCGAAGTGACGCACGGTCGGATCCGTGAATACGCCCGCGATATCCAGACCGGCGCGCTGGACGAGCGTCGCCGGATCGATGTAGGTTTCGGCGTGGACAACATCGAGATCGATCCCGAAACCGGCGAGTTGATGCTGGGTGGCCACGTCAAGCTGCTGACGTTCACCCGCCATGCCGGTGACGCGGAGGTGCTTGCGCCGTCGCAGGCTGCCCGTCTTCAGCCGGGTGATTCCCCGGAAATCGAGACCGTGTTTCTTGACGAGGGCGAGCTGATTTCGGGCGCCAGCGTCGCCACCGCGCGCGGAGGCGCGCTGCTGGTGGGCTCGGTATTCGAGCCGCACATGGTGGTGTGCCGGGTCGACGCAGAGTGACTATTCCGATGCCTGTCCGGCTGGGGTCAACGTAGATTCGAGGGCGTTCAAAATATCATCGCCGTCCTGCCGGCTGTAGCGGCGCGGGCGACCCGAACCCCAGACCGGTGCGGGCCATGCCTCGTCGCTGCGGAAGCGGGCAACCACATGCACGTGCAGCTGGGCGACCTGGTTGCCCAGCGCTGCGATATTGAGCTTGTCGGGCCGGCACGTTCGGCGCAAGGACTCGGCGGCGGCGCGAATCTCCTTCCACAACTGATCCTGATCGGCCGGTTCCAGGTCCAGTATCTCGACGGCCGCTTCGCGGCGCGGCACCAGTATCAACCAGGGAAACCGGGCGTCGTTCATGAGCCGAACCTCGCACAGATCGAACGAGGCGACTTCGAAGGTGTCGCCGGCCAGCACCGGGTCGAGTTCGAATTGCATGCGTCCTGGAGATTCGCAACCTGGAGATTGCCCGATGCTACATGATTACGACTGCGCCTCGAAGGTCGGAACAGTTCGCGATCGAAAAGCCGCACACGAAGAGCGCCAGGATTTCACTAGGGACACGAGGGAGACCCTGGATCCGAAAGGTTCGCGGTTCGGGGATAGTCGTTTCAGCCGGCGCGAGCGGTGATTCTCAGTCCGCCCAGGTTGCCGCCCTCGAACAACTGCTGCATGGTCTGGTAGAACGCGTCGAGCTTGCAGAACGTAGCCGGACCGTGCAGGTGGACGAACCGTACGCGATCGGCTGCAAACCCTCGCTGTCGCTCGGTGACGAAGGCCGTCCAGTCGGCGCTCATGTCCAGCAGTTCCACGTCCCTGAAGCCGGCCTTTTCCAGGCATCGACGATATTTCTTTGCCGTCGGCAAGGCGCTGCAGTAAACGTCTTTCTCCAGGCTTTCGATTTCCACGGCGGTCAGCGGCGCGCGCTGGAAGAAGTCCTCGATGTAGATCCGGCCGGTGTCCTTGAGAACCGATCGGCTGCGCTCCAGCAACACTTTCTTGTCCGGAATATGCAGAAAGGTCAGCCAGCTGACCAGCGCATCGAAGCCGGCGACCGGCAGCATTGTCTTCAGGAAGTCGCCGTGCAGGTGCTGGACACGATGCTCGAGCCCGCAACGCAAGGTGAGCCGCGATGCGCTTGTGTGGAGTTCGCGCTGCAACTCGACGGCGGTAACGCGGCAGCCCGTGGTCGAGGCCAGGTGACGGGCCGGACCGCCAAGGCCGGAGCCGACGTCCATGACGCGCGTCGATTCATCGATGGCAAGTGTTCTCGCGGCTTCGTCTACAGCCTCGGTACCGCCATAGTGCAGCTGGTCTAAAGCCGCCAGATCCGTCGGTAACAGTGGCGCGTGCGGCGCCTTTCCGCGGGCGCGCAGTTCGCGGTCGACGCGCTCGACGTCGGAGTACAGTTTCATGGTCTTGATGGCGTCGGCCGGATTGATCATTGCGAGTGATCGTTTGCGATTCGAGGCGCAGACTACCTCGCGGTGCGTGCACTGCATGTCGGTCTCCTCTCCAGTAGAGGCCCGACGGCGTTTGTTGCGCGGCCCTCGGTTGCGGCTCAGCCGGATCGCGCGAGCCGGACGCTGTTCGGATACGGCCTGACGTTGCCGGTCGGATCCTGCCTGAGCGACGCCTGCAGTCCGCGCCACCATTCGGGCTCGAACAGATCCCCATGCGCCCGCTCGAAAATCGCGCGGTGGCCAGACGAGAGATCGATAAAGCGGGGGAAGTGCTCCGGAAACACATCGCCGCGTTCGACCGGGTACCACGGCCGGTCGGAGAATTCCTCTTCCTCGGAGCGCGCCTGCGGGATGCGGCGGAAGTTCAGATCGGTGACAAGGCTGACCTCGTCGTAGTCGTAGAATACGCAGCGGCGCGAGCGCGTCACACCGAAGTTCTTCAGAAACAGATCGCCCGGAAACAGATTGGATCGGGCCAGATCCTTGATTGCCTGGCCGTAGTCCAGCACCATCGCCTCGGATTCCTCTTTCGGCGCTTCGCGCAGATAAAGATCCAGCGGCCTGACCCTGCGCTGGACGAAGCAGTGCTGAACGAGTAGCCGGTCATCGTCGATGCGCACGCTGCGGCCACATTCGGCTTCGAGCTCGGCGATCAATCTCTGGTCGAAGCGCGCCCGGTCGAACTCCAGGTAACGGTATTCCTGGGCATCGATCAGCCGGCCGACACGGTCGTGGTTGAATACCAGCCTGTATTGCGAAAGAACGTGATCACGGCCGATCTTCTTGCCCGGAGCGAAGTGATCACGAACCACCTTGAACACCAACGGATACGACGGCTGGGTGAAGACCACCATCACCATGCCGCGCTTCCCGTCGGCCTCGACCATCTGCTCGTCGTCGACATGCTCGAGGTGCTTGAAGAAGTGGCGGTAGCGCTCTGTCTTGCCCTGCTTGGCCCGGCCGAGTACCGTGTACAGCTCATCGATCGGCTTGTCCGGCAGCAGGGTGCGCAAGAACACGATAGCGTCGCCGACGGTGGGCAGGTCGGCGTGAAAATAGCTGTACGTGAAACCGAACAGCCGGCTGACCTGGCGTCGGTCGGTGACGACGGCATCGGTCCGGATGCCGTCGTCGCCGTGAATCAGCGCGATGATGCACGGCAGCCATCGCGAGGCGCCGAATGCGCGCCCTACCAGGTAGGCGCGTTGGTCGCGATAGAAAACCACTTGCAGCAGTTCGACGGAGATCAGACCGTCATCGCCGGCTTCGGCCAGGGCGCGCTGAAGCCGGTGCGCGAGCCTGGCGGCATCGGCGGGGATGAACTCGGGATTGCAGCGAAGCTCGGAATCGTGCAGCAATCGTTCGACAGCCCGCATCGGCGCTTCGGCGCAAGAATAGATGTTGCGTTCGATCGGGTGTGTGATCTGTTCGGTGGGCTCGATATCCAGCGCCACGAACTCCATGCCGGGATCCAGGCCCCGGGTCTTGAACAGGCGCCGGGTAAGCGTATTGAAAAAGGTCTTGTACAGTTCCGCGTCGAGCTTGCCGGCAATCGCTTCGGCGTACGCGGAATGAATATCCAGCCACAGGGTGCGCGACAGCAGGCGCTCGGCAAGCTGCGTCTCGAGACGCCCGATGGTTTCGGCGATGCATCTGTCGTAAAGGCTTATACGAGCCTGTGCATCGCGCCTATGCCCCTCCCAATCGCGTCGTTCGAACCGCCGCCTGGCGCGCCGGGTGATGTCGGAGAAACGCGCGTTGTAGTCGTCGAACGCGTCGACAGCCAGCGCTGCGGCGCGCTGGATCAGTTCAAGCCGAGCGTGCGCTGAGCCCGGCTTATTCACCACCTCTCCTGCTGCGAAGCCGCTAGGCTCTGTGGCGTTTCGCTCGGTCGCAAGTCCTCACCGCAGCGGCCGCTACGCCTGCGTATTGCTCGGTCGGCCGCGAAACACCACAGCCACAAGACCTGACGACCCCTGGCGAAGGACGGGAAGTGAGTAAGCCGGGCTGACGGCACGTTTATTTTCCGTTCGTCTCCGGAATCCGGGTGGCTTGCCAGGTGAACGCTTTCCATTGCCCGTCGCGGCGCTCCAACACGCCGGTATTGAAGAACTCGGTGCCGGTATCCTCGGCCAGGTCGGCGGCGACCAGGCGGAACGTAACGACCGCAATGTCGCCAAAGACACGGATATCGACGTTCTCGCTGCTGTAGACGGGCTGGCTCTCGTTGTCCGTAGGTGGTCCGGCAAGGTTATCCATGATCTCGGACTTGCCGAAGCGTTCGCCTGAAGAACTGGTGTAGACCAGGTCTTCGGCCCAGAAGCGGTCGTGCGTTTCGGCATCGTTGGTCGACGCACCGGCCAGGAAGGCATCCAGCAAATCGTGGATTTCATGCGCGACCGGATCATCATGCGCCAGCGCTGTCGGGCTCGCCATCGAAGAGGCCAGAACCAACGATGCCAGGATCCTGGAGAACTGTTTAGCTGCCATCAGCGAACTCCTTGCTTGAACCGGTCATCCGGCTGCCACGAGGATATCGCAATGACGGCCGCGGAAGGCGGCGCGTGTGCTGTCCCGCATTCGTATGCCACGCCCCGTGACATCCAGCCCGCTTCTGAAAACCGGTCTCTGGCCGGGTGCAGCAGTCTGTCGACGGCCCGAAGCGCGGTCAGCGCTTCGGCGTCTTGTTGTCGACGGCCTTGTGGATTCGGTCGGCCCCGGTAAATTCACCGGCTCTCTTGGCAGCCTTTTCGGCGCGCTTTTCCTTCAGTGACTTGCCCGGTTTTTTCTTCGCTTCCCTGCTTTGGGTGTCTCTGCCTTTGCTCATTTCATTCTCCAGACGCCCGCGGCTCCGCTCACCATGATCGGCATCGCTGGCAACAGTTGGACCGCGGCCGGACGACTTGATTCCCAGCGTTGGAGAACAATACCGGGCCATCACGGTAACCTTTAGTCATGCTGCCTCGGCCCGTGGCGCGCGCGTGGGCCAGGCATGGACGGCGATGCGCTTCAGCACCGAGCCGTATTGCCGCCAGAATCCCGCGCTGTTGTAGTGAATGCCGTAGCGCTTGCAGATCTCGCGAACGCGCGGCGCGATCTCCGGGTAGCGCGGCGCCGGCATGTCCGGGAACAGGTGGTGTTCGATCTGGTGGCTGAGATGACCGCTGAGGGTATGGAACCACTTTCCGCCTTCCAGGTTGCTCGATCCCTGGATCTGGCGCAGGTACCAGCCGCCCCGGGTTTCATTCCGGGTGGCGTCTCGATTGAAAGTCTGCGCGTGCTCGGTGAAGTGGCCGCAGAAGATGATTGCGTTGGTCCACAGGTTGCGGATCAGGTTGGCGCAAAGGTTGCCCAGCAGCACGCGCGGCCACTGCCAGAATGCCAGCGCGGGAAAGAGCACGTAGTCCTTGAATAGCTGGCGCACGGCCTTGGAGACGAACGGCCTGGAACGTTGTTTCAGCTCAGCCCGGCTCATGCGGCCCTTGAAGAAGCGGCCGAGCTTGATGTCGTGGATGGCCACGCCCCACTGAAACAGGATGGCCAGCAGCAGGTACCAGAGCGGCTGCAGCAGCGTGGCCGGGTGCCAGCGCTGTTCGCGGGTCAGTCGCAGCATGCCGTAGCCGTAGTCGTGATCCTTGCCCAGGATGTTGGTGTGGTTGTGGTGCTCCACGTTGTGCGAATTGAGCCAGTGCTCGCGGGCGCAGACGATGTCCCAGTCGTAGCTTTGGGAACTGAGCGAGTCGTCGTTCATCCAGTCGTATTGGCCGTGCATCACGTTATGGCCTATTTCCATGTTCTCCAGAATCTTGGCGTGGGCCAGCGCGATAACACCGAGAATCCAGCTGATCGGCCCCCACCCGAACATCAGCAGGCCGCGCCCGGCGATGGCGCTTGCCTGGGCCCGGTCGACCATCCGCCGGATGTGCTTCGCGTCGCGCTCGCCGAGGCTCGCGGTCACTTCCGTGCGTATGGCGTCAAGCTCTTCGGCCAGGCACTCGCGTTCCTCCGGTCCGAGCGCGGTCGCCCGGCAGGTCGTCGGTCTGGTTGCAGTTCCGTTCATCGGTTACTCCTTGGTCTGGAGAGGACAGCACGGCGTGCCGGCGTCTTAAATGGATAGTTCGAGATCGGACTCGGCCACCGAAATGCACAGCTGGACCCATTCGTCCGGCTGGCTGGAGACCAGGCCCGTCAAGAGGTTGCGTACCCGGCCGCTGCGCTTTTGGCACAGACAGGTCCTGCAAAGACCCGCGCGGCAACCGAACTTCGGCTGCAGGCCGGCCGCCTCGGCGGATTCGAGCAAGCTGCGGCCGGCAACTTGAGTGAACACCTGTTCCGATCCGAGTGCGTGTACCTGCGTTCCAGTGCCGGTTCCGGCGGTCGGGCGGGGCGCGGCGAAGCGTTCGGTCTGCAGGTGCTCTTCAAGACCCCGCTCGGCCCAGACGGCGGCAATGTCTTCCATCAAGGGCGCCGGGCCACACAGCAGGGTTTGCCGCCTGCCAAGGTCGGGAACGCTTGATGCAAGGTCGTTCGCGATCAGCCGGCCGTGCTCGGCGCTGCAGTGCGCATGAACGCTGAGCCCCGGGAGCCGTCGCGAAAGGTCGGCCAGTTCACCGGCGAACAGGTGCTGAGCCCGGTGGCGGTATAGCTGAAACAGCACGATATCGGTGCTGCAGGCGTCATCGGCCATCCGGTGCAGCATGGCCAGCAGCGGGGTGATGCCGCTACCGCCGGCAATCATCAGGAGGCGATCCGGCACCGGCCCGGGCAGCAGGAACTTGCCGCTTGCCTCGCTGATCTCCACGACCAGGCCTTTTTTCGCGTGTTCGTGCAGCCACCCGGTTACGCCCCCTTCGGCCTGGCGTTGCAACGTGATTCGCAGCAGACGGTCGGGCCTGGCGGCGCTGGAGACGCTGAATACCCGCCGCCGAAGCACACCGTTGATTTCTACGCCCAGCATGAGGTGCTGCCCGGGTGCATGGCCCCGCCAGCGACGGGACGGTTTCAGCCAGAGGCTGATCGTGTCGGCACTTTCGGTGACCCGATCCACTACCTTGGCGCGAATGCCGGTGACCGACCACAACGGGTTGACCCGGCCCAGCAGCCGGTTCCAGGCGCCGGCGTCACTGAGCGGGTGCAGCGCATCGCGCAGCCAGTGCCGGAAAGGCGGATTTGCATGATTTGGAATCGAAGTCATCGGGGTCGATTGAGTGAACAAGTGTTCACTATAGTGCGTGACCGACAGCACGCTGTCAAGCGTCCATCAGCGTTGCGGCGGTAAACGGGGTGGGCTGAGATATACTCGATCGATGATCGGACCACGAAATCCATGAGCGCAGAAACCACCGGAGAGACCGCCCGGAAGCGTTCCCGCAGCGGTTCGACGTCGACGCCGAGCGGATCGCGCAGCGCGCAGAAGCAGCGCACCCGGGAGGAATTGCTGAATGCGGCATTGAACCTGATGGATACCGGGCGCGGGTTTTCGTCGCTGAGCCTGCGTGAAGTAACGCGCGAGGCCGGGGTGGTACCGGCGGCCTTCTACCGTCATTTCAGCGATCTGGATGAGCTTGGGCTGGCGCTGGTCGAGGCCTGCGGTCTGACGCTGCGCAGGTTACTGCGCGAAGCCAGGCGACAGGGCCTTCCTCCCACCCAGATGCTCCGCAGCTCGGTACTGATCTACAAGAACTACGTCAAGGCGCACCACCGCTACTTCCGGTTTGCCGCCAGCGCGCGAGGTGGCGGCTCGCCGAGCATCCGCAAGGCCATTCGAAACGAGGAGTCCCACTTTGCCCATGAAATGGCCCAGGATATGCGCAATCTGGACTTGATGCCCCGACTGCCCATGGCTGCGCTGGAGATGATCTGCAGCCTGGTAGTGACGACCATGATGAATGCGGCCACCGATATCCTCGATCTTCCCGAGGGTCAGCGCCAGGCAGAAAAGGAAATGACCGAGAACTTCGTCATGCAGCTGCGGCTGATCTTCCTCGGCGCGCGCGCCTGGAGACCGCCGGCCTGATCGGCCAGCTTCTACCCGGAAAAACAGCGGTTTTTCCGCTTGTGACGGTGGCGTGCTCGGACGGGTGGCGGGAGGACCGGATCGCTATTGCAATTCCCAGTCGAAGCGCGGCAATTTCATGAACAGGTCTTTCAAGCCTTCCGACCAGGCCGAACTCAGTCGCCGGAGGTAGTCGTCGTTCTCGTCGAAGCGGTGATAGCGGGTTTCTTCCAGCGAGCCAGCGCTGTAAAGCAGCAGCTCGATCGGCGGGCCGACGCTCAGGTTTGAGCGCATGCTGGCGTCCATGGAAACCAGCGCGCAGCGGCCGGCACGCTCTAGCGATGTCT
>DATFJJ010000292.1:0-4686 GCA_035269245.1 Wenzhouxiangellaceae bacterium
CGGCTTCGGCGTAGGACCTCGCCTCGACCACCAGCGTGGAATCGCCCAGGGCTTCGATACCGTCCAGCGGCTCGCGCGCCGGCAATCCGAAAAGGACGTGCGTCTGGTAGACGTAGATGTTGGTGAAGCGGTAGTGCTGGCCTCTCTGCTCGGAGACGAACATGGGCACGATGTCGATCGTGCCGGTATCGAGCCCGCCAAGCACATCCGGCCAGTCGCCCAGCCGGAACTCGGTTTCCACGCCTTCCGATTCCGTCAGCAGCCGAATCAACTCGATATTGAAGCCGCGGGCCTGCCCGTCCTCGGCGACCCACTCGAAAGGCGGATAGGCCTTGTCGCCGCCGACCACGAGGCGGGAGACGGGTGGTTCCACCGCGTGACACGTTCCGATGGCTGCCGATGCCAACACGAAAGAAAGGAATTGTCTGATCATGCCGTTGCGGGTTGCCCGGAAATCGACATCCCCCGTATAGCATGAATTCGGACGCGTACGCAATCCACGCAAAAGAGCGCGCGAGCTGCCGGAAGCATGCGAGCCGTCGATCACCCGGATCGCACGCGTATCCGCCCCGATGACCCTACTTCTCTGCGCTCGACGCATGTGGTTCCCCTGGGCATGTCCAAGACGTATGCGGAACGCCAATGCTCAAGGCCCCGACGCGTTGCCGGTGACTCCATGCTGAGCTACCGCCGCGGCTTCCACGCCGGGAACGGCTGATCGACGCCGGACCAATACCTGCCGCCGGAACATCATCTGGCGCGCATGACCGCCGGCGGCATGGCCGTGGTCAACTGCCCTCGCGTGAAGATTTGATTTAGATCATTCGAATTAACTAATTTAGTATGTATTGTTATATGCGCAAGCAAAGGATCGCCTCTTTGCAGGTTGGGATTTCTGATCTTTGGGGAAGGATCCTCGAAAGCGGGTGCGGGACGGTTCGGCTGAGCCGGAATCGCAAGGCCTAACCTATCAAAGATGAGGTTGTCATGAATATCAAACTTTTAGCGGCGGCGCTGGTGCCGGCATTACTCGTAAATGCGGCGCTGATCGATTCTGCGTGTGCGCAGGCAGGCGAACCCATCAACAAGAACATGGCCGAGAACATCAACATCGATGTGCTCTCTCAAGACGCAATTGTGCCCGACGGTATCCCCCCGGAAGCCGAGCACACGTTCATCAAGTACCTGCGCACTTATGTGCCAGCGCAGCGTTCGGATGGCACCATTGCTGACCCGGTCCAGTACAACGACGCCGAAGGAGACCTGGTCAAGCAACGAGCCGTCGCCAAGCCCCTGATAAGCGCATTCTTGTATGGACCGGTAGAGAGCCCCGAAGCGGCGGGCGATGAAAATGCCGGCGGCTTCGTCGGGTTCGGCCAGCGCGATGCCTACGGGGCAATCAGCCTGGACGACGGCAACACCTGGAAGTCCACCAACCTGTCCGAGTCGGCTGTGCTGTTCAGCACAGTGCTACCCGACTATCCCGGGGATGTGGTAAATGTCGCCCACGCCGTAGCCGGTAATCACATTGCCGTAGCGTGGCCGAGCCGGTTCTGCTCTTCGGGGTCGCCCGCCTACACGGCCGATACCGACTCCGACTACATTCGGGACCTGAATGAAGTGGCCACGTTCCTCGGCATCGATCGGGCCGCCGACCTGTACCTGACCGACCTGTTCGGCGTTGCCGGCTCCCAGGGATCGGTCGACTACGCCGAGCAGGGCTTCCCCACCGTCGGCGAGGTGCCGTTCAACTGCCTCTGGACCGCCCGCGGCGTTCTCTTCGAAGGTGACGATCCCCGGACCGACGGCGTGCTCGAATCCAATCACGTGATCTGGTACAAGCCGGAACGTCTGACCTCGGGCCGTCGCGACGTCAATCGGGTTGAAATCGCAATGGTGCCGGGCGCCGGGGCTGCCGTGATCTGGCAGGAAGATCCCGGCGGACTGCGTCCCGGCGCTGGAGAAGGCCCCGGCGAAGGCTGGAGCGGCGCCATCGGCAACAGCCAGACCGACATCTGGTACTCGTTCCTGCCGGACGCACACTTCGAAACCGTCCTCGACGTCGACGGTAACCCGCAGTCGCTCGCCGACTACTGGGCCGCCGACACCACCAAGCCGAAACCCTATGTCCCGTTCGCCGTGCCGATGCGAATCACCAACAATGCCCGCTGCACGGGCAGCGGTACCGGCGTAGGAGAACTGCTGTTCTGCGAAGATGCCACGGCATCGCCCTACGGACTGAAGAATCAGTGCGCCGATACGGTCGAGATTCCTACCGGCCAGAACAATCAGCCGACCCCGATCTGCGTCAGCGAGGACGGGCTGCCAAACGTCGCCAACACCGCCGCCACGCGGGCCCGAATCGGCCTGCTGCCCAGAACGAATGAACTCGACGAAACCATCGGCGCTTGGGTCGTCATCGTCGCTGAAGAAAGCAAGGGCCTTGGTCGCTTCTTCTTTGAAGCGGGCACCGAAATCACGCGCGCGGCACTCGAGGACAAGGACCAGTTCTTCTTCCGGGTAGGCGAAACCGACGTCAAGGAAGCCACGCCGTGCACCGAGGGCGATCCCGACTGCGAAGTCGCCGACGAGGGCAAGAACGTCTGGTACTTCTCGTTCGAGATGGGCAGCCCCCAGACCAGTGCGGACCTGAGCGATACGGGCCTGGTCAAGAACCTGGTCAGCCAGGGCGACCTGCTCAACCAGCCCGAGACCGACTGGCGCACCGGCGATTTCTACCCGCCCATGAACACCGTCGACATGTGGAACTTCATCGGCGACAGCGGCGGCACCGACTACAACTACGACATTTACCGGACCGAAATCGCGCGGCGCGGCAGCCTGCTGGTCCAGCCGCTGGTCAACGTCAGCGACGGCAGCAAGCTGGTAGCGATGCCGCTGTTCAAGCAGGGTCTGCTTCAGCAGGGCGGCCCGGCCGACATCATGGCAAGACGCATCGTCAATGCCGGTGCATCGGCCAACCCGTATGATTTCTCCAACCTGGTCTGCGAGGAAACGCTTTTCAGCGACGGCGCCAATCCCTACTATCCAAACGGCATCTGCATGAGTCCGGCGGTCAATGTCTCGGGCACCACGCCCAAGACATGCGCTACCGGCGGCGGCGGCGACAACGACGCCAGCGACGGGGTCTGTCCGACCATAGACGAAACCGGCATCGCCAGTAGCGATCCTACCGACCAGCTCGTATTCGACAAGGTGGAATTCTGGATTCAGTGCCCGGGTTCGCCGGAGTGCGGCACGTTTGCCGAATCCACGGCGGTGGGCAGCAACCTCGACGACCAGTCCTGGTACAACCCGCTGGACGTGGCCAAGGGACACCGCGGCTACCTGTGGCGCGACATGGCCGTCATCATGTACGCCTGGTCGCCGAACTGGAAACGCAACACCGGCGGCAGCGATCGCTACGAGCTCTACATCCGCCGCTCGTTCGACGGTGGCCGCAGCTGGACCACCACACCGCCCACATGGGGCGGCGGCGGCACCACCACCTGCGAATTCATGCGTGACGGCGAGATCGCCAACGACGCAACCCAGGTGTGTACGGCATACGCCGCCGGTGGACCCGAACAGGCCCGCAACGTTTCGCAGTTGCAGAACGTGGACGCCGACCCGACTTTCAAGCTGACCATTCTGGACCCGCGCTACGCTCCCGATCCGCCGACCATGCCGACCATCGACGACGGCGTCAACTTCGACCCGGACTCCGATCAGTTCAACCCGACCCGGTTCTTCGTGGTCTACGAGACAGGCGACAACACGACCGTCGAGGAAGGCGAAGCCGAAGCGCTGGATCTTTTCTACGGTCGCGCCGTCAGGTTTGGCGATCACTACCAGGTCTGGGCGCCGGAAGACAACATGGAGGGCTTCTGCCTGCCGGGTCTCACGACGGCCGGGATCTTCTGCAACGAGTTCGATCGCCTGACCGTCGGCAGCGACGTATCGGCCGAAGAAGCCAGCCTGGCGATGAGCCCGGCCGGCGATACGCTCTACAGCGCATGGGCTCAGTTCACGACCGCACCGATCCCGGGCGAGCCGCTGTCGGACGCGCGCTATGCTCGCACCTGGTATACCGACACCTATCCGGAATGGACGGCACCGGATGCACCCGAAGTCGACGAACCGGTGGTCGGCGACGGTGACACCTTCGTTCCCGACCTGATCTTCGCCGACGGCTTCGAAGACTGAGCAATGCGCGCCGCCGGGCCCCGGTCCGGCGGCGCAACGAACCAACAGCCCGGGGCCCTGCATGGGCCCCGATGCATTTCAGCCTGCCCGTCGCGCACGACACCCGCTGCCCGAATATTCCACCCGCTCAAGGGTGCCTATGCATCCAGCGCGCAGCGAGCCTTGCGTGCCCCGGCCGGGAGAATGGCGGGTATATCATGCATGGCCACGGGCGCGACCCTCGAAATGCCGGCACGAACCGGGCGCCCCCGGACCACCACCACGAGACGAGCGAATCCGCATGCTCAGTTACCGCCACGGCTTTCATGCCGGGAACCCGGCAGACGTCTTCAAGCACACCGTGCTGATAGCGCTGGTGCGCGCGATGCAGAACAAGAACAAGGGCATCCGGTTCATCGATACGCACGCCGGTCCCGCGCTGTACGATCTGAACAGCGAGGCCGCGCAGAAAAACCGCGAGTTCGACCGGGGCATCGCCCG
>DATFJJ010000293.1:0-2328 GCA_035269245.1 Wenzhouxiangellaceae bacterium
GGTACAGGAACAGCATCATCGTGCCGCCGATCAGCAGCGGCAGCGTGTTGGACACAATATGGCCCAGGTTGTAGTGCAACAGCGGCGTGGTGACCAGGCCCACCAGGCCGATGCCTTCGCGTGGTATCAACCCGTAACGAATCAGGCCGATGCGCGTGAACTGGTCGAACACGAATACCGACCACATCACGACCAGGAAGCCGGCGACGATCTTCAGCGCAAGCAGGAAGTTTCGTCCGGCGCGCGGCGACGTACTGTACTCGGGGTCCGGGACGTGCACCCGCATCAGGCATCGTCACCGGGCGGGGCCCGGCGCTGCTCGAGGGGCGCGGCGATCGCGGCGCGGGTGCGCGCACACATCTCGGTTACGGCTTCATCGATCGGCCCCCTGCCCGGCTGGATAGGCGGATGTATGACAAGCCTGGCGCAGCCCGGGCGGATGCGCCAGGATCCCGGCGCCAGAAGCTCCCGGGTACCGACCACGGTCATCGGCAATACCGGCAGGTTCCGGTCGACAGCGACCCTGAAAGCGCCCTTGCGAAACTTGATCAACTCGCCGTTACGGCTGCGCGTTCCTTCGGGAAAGAACAGCACGCCGGTACCCGGCGGCAACCGACCCACGGCGTCGTTGATCGCCTTCCTGGCCTGCTCGGGGTTGGCTCGGTCGATGAAGATGTGCCCGATGGCACGGCAGCCCTGGGCAATGAACGGCAGCTTGCCGATCTCGGCCTTCATGACCCAGCGCAGATCCAGCCCACAGAAACCATAGATCAACGGAATATCGTACTGGCTCTGGTGATTGGCCACCACCACGTAACTCTGGTCGGGATCGATGTGCTCGGCACCCTCGATCTCGACACGCATTGGCGTCAAGTAAGCGATGAATCGCGCCCAGCGCGCGGCCACGCCGAGGTTGGCCTGGCGCTGCAGACCGAATGCGCACATCGCGATGGCGGCCAGCGCTCCCGCAACGGTAAAGATTGCAGCGGCCGGAATGAGTACCAGCCACTGCCACAACGGGTAAATCGCCAGCAACCAGTGCTCGAAGGCACCGGGCGCGCGCGAAGCCGCATCGATTCGACTGCTTTCTTCCATGCCGCGATTCTAACCCGCGCGAACATCGTGCCCCGACCCTGCGCAGGCTGTCGGGACCTTGTGTGCTTCAACCATGACGGAGATACGCCAGCAGCGCCCGAAACTCGTCGGCCGGGAGTTCGTCGCGAAACAGGAAGATGCGCCGGGTCAGCCCGTCGGGGGCAACCAGCTTGAGCGCAACGAACCAAGCGGTGACAGCCTCTCCGGTCAGGGTGCCGCGCATACCGTCAAGCGACGGACTCGCGCTTCGGTCGATCCTGATGGCGTGGGTCCAGGGGCGGGTCAGACTGAGGTAGGCCGCCAGCACGACGGCCAGCGCGAGCAGAATCCCGCCTGCTGCCGGCAGGCCCGAAATCAGGATGGAAACAACGGCAAGAAGAGAGATGAACGCGACTGCCAGCGGTCTGATGCGACCGCGGCGCGTGCGCAATTCAGTCGCCAAACCCGGTCCTGCCGCCGGTTTCGGCCGGATCGACGACCTCCTTGACAATGCCCGCCAGCTCCGGGTCGTCAGGCGTCGACCGACCCATGCACCAATCCCAGAGCTGATCGTCCTCGCAGCCCAGAAGCCGCTCGAAGCACGCGCGGGCGGAAGGATCGGCCGCAGGCCAGCGCTCGACCAGCCAGCGCTCAAGCAGCGTATCGAGTTCGCGCATGCCGCGGCGGCACCGCCAGCGAAGGCGCGACGTCGTGGTGATATCCCGGTTGACCTGTTCCGCTGGCATAGAGAAACGCCGCCTACATCCCCTGGCGCGCCAGCATCATCTTCTTGATTTCGGCAATCGCCTTGGCCGGGTTCAGGCCCTTGGGGCAGGTCTGGGCGCAGTTCATGATCGTATGGCAGCGATAGAGCTTGAATGGATCCTCCAGCTCATCGAGTCGTTCGCCGGTGGCCTCATCGCGCGAATCGACCAGCCAGCGGTACGCCTGCAACAGCACGGCCGGACCAAGATAGCGGTCGCCGTTCCACCAGTAGCTCGGGCACGATGTAGTGCAGCACGCGCACAGGATGCATTCGTAGAGGCCGTCGAGATACTCTCGGTCTTGGGGCGTCTGCAACCGCTCCTTGTCCGGTGGCACCGGGCTCTGGGTCCGGATCCACGGCCGAATCGACGCGTATTGAGCGTAGAAGTGCGTCAGATCGGGCACCAGATCCTTGATCACCGGCATGTGCGGCAGCGGGTAAAGCTTGACGTCGCCCTTGATCTCGTCGATGCCCTTGGTGCACGCCAA
>DATFJJ010000294.1:0-4796 GCA_035269245.1 Wenzhouxiangellaceae bacterium
GTTCACCGAGTCGTTCGCGCCGATCGATATCAACCTGACCTACAACTTCAACGAAAACCTCTCGGTCTTCATTGAAGGATTGAACATCAACGAGGAAACGCAGCGGTCGTTCAGCCGTTACTCCGAGCAATTGCTCCGGGCGAACCAGTACGGCGCCCGATACAACTTCGGTGTCCGATACCGGTTTTAAGCTGAAAACGCTGTAAGCCAACTACTTGACGCCGCTGCCCTGCAGCGGCATCATTTTTTTATGGATACCGAAATGTCAATCCGCAAAATCGTGGTCGTCGGCGGAGGAAGCGCGGGCTGGATTACCGCCGGCCTGATCGCCGCAAACCATGCCCGGATCCCCGATTCCCCGATCGAAGTCACGCTCGTGGAATCTCCCCAGGTCGGCACCATAGGCGTTGGCGAAGGCACCTGGCCGACGATGCGCTCCACGCTTCGCCAGCTCGGCATACCCGAATCGACGTTCATCAAGGAATGCTCGGCCGCATTCAAGCAGGGCACGCGGTTCGTCGACTGGGTCGACGGCCGCCGGGACGACGTCTATTACCACCCGTTCACCGCACCGGCCGGCTACCCCGACATCGGGCCCGCCTCCTGCTGGCAGCAGGGCCGCGGCGATCTCTCGTTTACCGACTCGGTCAGCCCGCAGGGCATGGTCTGCGACCGGAATCTAGGCCCGAAGCAGGCCGGAACCCCGGAATACGCCGGCATCCTCAACTACGGCTATCACCTCGATGCAGGGAAGTTCGCGAATCTGCTGACGAATCACTGCAGACGTTCGCTGGGCGTTCGACACGTTCAGGATCATATTACCGGTGTCCATACGGCCGAAAACGGCGACATCGCATCGCTGGAGACCACTGCGAACGGGCGCATCGCCGGCGACCTGTTCGTCGACTGCTCCGGTATGCGTTCGATGCTGCTGGGCAACCACTTCGGCGTGCCTTTCGTCGACCAATCCAGGGTGCTGTTCAACGACACGGCGCTGGCCGTCCAGGTCCCCTATGCCGATAACGGCACGCCGATCGCGTCGCAGACGATTTCATCTGCACGCGACGCCGGCTGGGTCTGGGATATCGGACTGTCGAGCCGGCGCGGCGTCGGCTACGTCTACTCGAGCAGGCACGGCACGGAGGAACAGGCGCGCGAAATCCTGCAGGCGTATCTGAAAGAGACGGGCGCGCCGCCCGGCGCCGGGGAATCGCCGCGGATGATTTCATTTTCGCCTGGTTACCGCGAGAAATTCTGGCACCGCAATTGCGTGGCGGTCGGCATGGCGTCGGGATTCATAGAACCGCTGGAAGCCAGTGCGCTGGTCATGGTGGAGCTTTCCGCGCGCATGATCGTCGAGGAACTCCCGGCCAACCGGGCGGTGATGGATATCGTCGCCCGCCGGTTCAACGACAAGTTTCACTATCGCTGGGCGCGCATCATCGATTTCCTCAAGCTACACTACGTGCTCAGCAAACGCGACGATACCGCCTACTGGCGTGATAATCGGTCGCGGGATTCGATACCGGAGAGCCTGCAGGAATTGATTGAACTGTGGCGCTTCCGTCCGCCCAGCCAGGCCGACTTCCCGCACATCGACGAGATCTTTTCGGCGGCGAGCTATCAGTACGTCCTTTACGGCATGAACCCGGACTCGGCTCGAGGACCGTACCAACCGGCCGAGGCACACCGAACCAAGGCCCGGCAGCTATTCGAGAACAACTCCCGCGCAGCCAACCAGTGCCTTGCCACGCTTCCGCCGCATCGCGCTCTGCTGGAGCAGATCGCCCGGCATCGCCTGCCGGCGGCCGGCTGAACCGACAACGCTACGCGACGCTCCTGGAGCACATCATGACGAATCACACGTTGCTGGACAATGTTACGCACAAGGATCTTCGGGTACACCGGGACTTCCGGCCAGGTCACGGCTACGATGTAAACCTTGCCCGGATCTTTCCAGGCGAACTGCCGGTGCTGCAGAACGAATATCCGCTGTTTTTCATCAAGAACCGAGATTCCGGAAATTTCGAGCCCATCGCGCTGTTCGGTTTCACCGAACATGAAAACCTGTACCTGCAAGACGGTCGCTGGGACGCCACCTACCTTCCGCATACGGTGGAACGTCAACCGCTGCTGATCGGTTTCCAGGACCAGGACCTGGATGGCACCCCGACGCCGGTACCGGTGGTTCATATCGATCTCGATCATCCGAGCGTCAGCGAGTCGGAAGGATTCCCGCTCTTCCTGCCGCACGGCGGCGAGAGCGAATGGCTGGAACGCATGACCGCGATACTGAAGACGATTCACGAAGGCCACAAGGAGATACAACCGCTCTCCCAGACCCTGGTGGGCATGGAGCTGATCGAATCGATATCGGTGAACATCGAATTCAAGGACGGCTCCAACCAGGTGCTCAAAGGGCTTTACACGATCGACGAAGCGCGCTTGGCCGCGCTGGGAGAGGCGGCGCTCGGCGCGCTCCATGCGAAAGGCTATCTGCAGCACATCTACATGATGCTGGCGTCACAGCCGAACTTGGAGAAACTCATCGAACGCAAGAATCGAGCCGTTCTCGCCGAGGCTTCATGAGCCGGCCCGGCCGAAATATCGCGGAATCGGAAGGCGCCGACCCCGTCCGGATTCTGAACGAGATCAACGGCCATCCGGAACCGGTCGTGTTCCGCGGGCTTTGTTCTGACTGGCCGATAGTTCGCGCCGCGGCCGGCGGATTCGATGAAGCCGAGCAATACCTCGTCTCGCACTACGCCGGTGCGCCGGTGACGGCGTTCTTCAAGGAGCCCGGGCCGGAGGATCGCATCTTCTATAACCAGGACTACTCAGGGCTTAATTTCCGCCAGTTCAAGACCCGGCTGGACGAGGTACTGGCGCAGATCCGGCAGGCGTCGGGACAATCGTCGCCACCCACGGTTTACATGGGTTCGATGGCGCTGGATCATTGCCTGCCCGGCATCAAGACCGACAACAGCCTGCCGACGCATGACTTCTCGGCCACGGTGCGCATCTGGATCGGAAATCGCTCCAGGGTCGCCGCCCATCACGATGTCATGGACAACATTGCCTGCGTATGCGCCGGTACACGTCGGTTCATGCTGTTCCCGCCTGAACAGCTTGCCAACCTGTATCTCGGCCCTCTCGACGTGACGCCGGCCGGCCAGCAGATCAGCGTGGTGGATCCGGACGACCCGGACCTCAAGCGATTCCCGCGATACGCAGACGCACTGGCCCATTCCCAGTGGGCCGAACTTGAACCCGGGGACGCAATCTACATTCCCAGCATGTGGTGGCACCAGGTCAATGCGCTGTCGGAGTTCAACATCCTGATCAACCACTGGTGGCGCGATTCACCGGAATACATGGGCGCGCCCGGCGACGTGCTGGTGCATGCGTTGCTGAATATGCGCAATCTTCCCCAGCGACAGCGCAATGCGTGGCGGGCGATGCTCGATCACTATGTCTTCGACCCGCCGCACGACGCGTTGAAGCATATCCCGGAGAATAGCCGGGGGATTCTGGGCGGCGCCGATGAGACCAGCGCCCGACAATGGCGCATGCTTCTGAGAAACAAGTTGAACCGTTGAGCCCGGCTTGTTCAAGCCAGGCTGAGCCGGTTCATCAACGCAAAGGACAGATACGTGAGCAATCTTCGCAAAGTGGTCATCGTCGGCGGCGGCACGGCCGGATGGATGGCAGCGGCCGCCATGGCCAAGACCTTCGGCCCGGAACTCGATATCGATCTGATCGAGTCCGACGTCATCGGAACCGTGGGTGTCGGCGAAGCCACGATCCCGCCGATCAAGAATTTCAATCTGCTGCTCGAACTCGACGAAGCCGAGTTTCTGCGCGAGGTCAGCGGCACCTACAAGCTGGGCATCGATTTCGAAAACTGGGGCGATCTGGGCGAACGTTATTTCCATCCATTTGCTCCGCAAGGAATCGACAGCTGGGCCGCGCAGTTCCATCACTACTGGTTGCGCGCTCGATTGCTGGGAGAATCCGCGCCGCTGGACGAATTCAGTCTTGAAGCCTGCATGGGCCGGGCCGGCCACTTCGGCAGCAAGACCGGCCGTGCGCCCAACTATGCCTACCATTTCGATGCCGCCGGCTACGCCAGGCTCTTGCGCCGACTCAGTGAAAAAATGGGCGTGACGCGCATCGAGGGCAAGGTGGTCGAGGTTGCCCAGGACAGCGAATCCGGTTTTATCGACTCGGTCACGCTGGAGGATGGCAGAACCGTATCCGGCGAGCTGTTCATCGACTGCAGCGGGTTCCGGGGGCTGCTCATCGAACAGACCCTGGGGACCGGTTGGGAAGACTGGTCGCACTGGCTCAGGAGCGACCGCGCGCTGGCCGTTCAGACCGAATCCACCGCGCCCCCCGTGCCCTACACCCGCGCCACAGCTCGCAGCTGCGGCTGGCAGTGGAAGATTCCATTGCAACACCGCGTCGGCAACGGTCTGGTTTACTGCAGCGATTACATGAGCGACGACGCGGCTGCCAAGACACTGCTGGATAACCTCGACGGCCAGCCGATCACCGACCCACGGCCGATCCGGTTCACCACAGGCCGACGCCGCTTGCAGTGGAATCGAAACTGCGTTTCACTCGGCCTGGCGAGCGGATTTCTGGAGCCGCTGGAATCAACCAGCATTCACCTCATCCAGAACAGCATCATTCGCCTGATCAAGATGTTCCCTCGGGCCGGCATCGAGCAGGCCGGCATCGACCAGTTCAACCGCGAAGTGAAGAGCGAGTTCGAATACATTCGCGATTTCATC
>DATFJJ010000295.1:0-3150 GCA_035269245.1 Wenzhouxiangellaceae bacterium
AAATCTTTTTATTTCAACGCGCTGGATCCAGTAAAACGCCATGCATCCGCTCTAGGGTGATCGCTCTAGATTTCCTCGCTAGCGTGAATTCCACGGCCAATCCCGTTGATGGAGTCCGACCATGGTTCGATCGATCACACCGCATCTCGTTCTCCTCGTTGCATCCTGGCTGTGGGTTTTCACCATCCAGCACGCCGTCGCCCAACCGGCCCCGGCGGCTTCGAATGCAACCATCCGCATCGCCGACTTCGGCCTCGAAGACCAGATTCTCTCGGCCATCGACCTGGTCGGACCGGAACACGGGGCGGCCGGACGGAATCGGGCCATGCTGGCCCAGCGCGTCCAGTGCTGGATCGACGGCGCCGAGCGCTGCTCGTTCGCCGATCTCAACGACGACCGCGTCCGTGCCATCCGTCGCTTCCTGGGTCTCGGTCCGGCCGACCGCGACGGCACGGTACTGGTCCACTTTCCCGATCGGACCCGGGTCGAAGTCCGGCTGGTCCGCGTTCGGGACCCCGGACCCGACACGCTGAAGCAGAATGCTTACGCGCCCGTCGTCCTGCAGGACACCACCCACGCCCCGGACCTGGCGGCCGTGCCGACTCGGCCGGGCCAGTTCGACGGTTTCGTGTACGAAGGCGCGGCCGACATCCGGGATGCACTGGATCGGCTGAAGCAGCGCTTGGAAATGCCGGCGCTGCCGACGTTCGCGCTGCCGCCGGCAGAGGTTTCTGTGGACTGAGCAGTCGCTCGGGACACGGGGGTGCAGGTTGCGATGGGGCGCAGCCTGGTTCGAAGAAGCCCGGCGCCGATGCGCCGGGCTTTTTCGTTCTGTCGTGGTCGGCGTTTCTCGGGTTCGGAATACGCACGCACTGCCGCGTGGGCGTTGCAGCTGCATCGTCGTGATTGCCACTTCTGGCTACAGGCGTTTCGCTCCGCGCTTCGCGCTTGCCGGCGATCTGCTTTTGTCAAACGCGACAGAACTAGGCAAGAACGCTGTTTTCCACCCCTGGGCGAGGGGATGGGGTTTGCCCTCCAGATAAGGGCAGCGGCGCCGAAAATCGGTTGGTGCCGCGGAGATGGAAGAGCTTGCAGAGTACAGAGATGGGGAACCCTCAGTGAAGCCGGATGATCGTGCCCGGCACGGTTCGAAAAACCCACGATTGGTTGTTGCCTGGAGGTTTTCTCGAACCACGGCGTTGCAATCGAACCCTCGCTTCGCCCAAGGGTTCAAAGAACTACTGGACCCTGCAGCCGGAATCAGCCCGGGCAGGTCGCAACGACCGGGCCGCATTCGTCATCCGAGAGCCAATCCGGATCGTTCCCTGCCTTTGAAAAGCGCTTTTGGCTACTTTTGTCGCGATTGACAAAAGTGCCTCGCCAGCAAGCGGGCGAAGCCCGCGTGGCGAAACGCCTGTAGCCCTGGAAAGCAATCACCGGGATTCAGGCCCGATCACCTGCTCGATGTAACGCTCGTAGCCCGGCGCGGCAAGCCGCACGCTACTCGCTTACCTCACCCCGACCGCTAGGGCGGATTTTCTCCCCGGAGGCGGGCAAAGAACGCCCGCCGCTCCGTCTCGCTCACCGCCGAGGTGCGCTCGAAGCGTACCCCGGCCGACGGATCGTCGGCGTCGTAGAGGACGCCCCACAGCGGCCGCTGGCCGGCCGGATCGATGGCATAGCGGAAGTCGCCGATGAACGCGCGGTCATCGGTGTCGTTCCGGAAATAGCGATAGGTCCAGCCGGCGGAGAAGTGCTCGAAACGATCGAGGTCGCGGGCCAGCCGACTGTCGGTGGGCGCCTCGTCGGGCCGGTAGTGCTGGACGGTGGAGCCGGGCCAGACCACGGTCGGGCGCCCGGGCAGGATCCGGATGGCCACGGCGTGGAAGCGCTCGCCGTCGTCGACCAGTCCGCGCCAGAGAATCAGGTTGGCGAAGCCCGGCTTGGCCAGCGCGCGCTCGACCGGAATGCCGCTCTGTTCGGCCCAGTGGTAAACGATGTTCTCGGCGCGGTCCTGCTGCACGGCGCCGAAAGCCAGGTAGAAGATCGCCCAGATGGCGCCGATTCGCACGACCAGCCGATTCCTTCGCCAGACGCCAATGGTCAACAGAACGGCCAGCGGCACGCTGAACAGCGGATCGATGACGCTGATGATGTTCCAGGCCGCGCGCTCTTCGGAAAATGGCCAGTACAGCCGCGTGCCGTAGGACGTCATCGCATCCAGCAGGCCGTGGGAACCGACGCCGAGCAGACTCCACAGATAGACGCGAGCGAACTTGATCTCCGGCCCCAGCCTTCGCATCACCGGCCACAGGATCAGCGCCACGACCAGTGCGCCGACCGGGATGAAGGCCAACGCATGGGTGAAGTGGCGATGGAATTCGATGGCCAGCAGGGAGTCGGACGGCGAACGGATCAGCACGTCGAGATCCGGGGCCATACCGGCCGCCGCGCCGGTGGCCAGAGCCAGCCGCATGTCGCGCTTCCGGCTGCCCGCCTGCGCCCAGAGGGCACCGAACAGGCCCTGGGTGACTGGATCCATGGACTGCTATCCTTCGCGGCAAAGAACCGAAGTGTACGGGACGCTCATCGATGAACCGAACGTTTTTCCGCGCCAACCGCCGATCCCTGGTTTCGGCCCTGGCCGGCGTCGCCCTGCTTGCCGGCTGTGCCGGATCGCCGACCGAGTCACCGCAGGATTGCTCCGATCCGGCCCGCTTCCGGCTGGCGCTGGCGGGTGCGCCGGTACCGCCCGCTTGCAGCGTCGAGGCGCCGGACGAGGCCTACGGACTCGGCGAGATGATTCGCGAGCGGCGCATGACGATCGAACGCGCCACCGAACGCCTCGAAGCCGCACCACCGCCCGGCGAGCGCGAGACGCTCGCGCTGCGCCAGCAGCGGATCCGCGCCCAGGGCGAACTGCCCGAACTCGAAGCGCTGGCAAGGCTGGAAGGCTGGCTGCCCCGGGCCACGCTGCCCGACCGCTGACCTCCTCTCGTGCTGAAGGAACGGCCGGGCGAAGGCTGCCCGGCCCCGGGTTCAAGCACGCCGAGTAGCGGCGCAGATCAGTACGGCGCCTCGCACAGGCAGTGCGCCACGGCCTCCGGCATGCCCGGGCGGCCGGAGCGCGCCTCGGCGATGCGGTCGAGG
>DATFJJ010000296.1:0-9466 GCA_035269245.1 Wenzhouxiangellaceae bacterium
GGCTTCATTCAGGAAGAAGACGTCCTCCAGCGGCACCTCGAAGTAGCGCGCGATTTTCAGCGCGATGACCGTGGACGGCACGAACCGGCCGACTTCGATGGTGCTGATGGTCTTTCGGGATACGCCGATCGCCTCGGCAAGTTCGGCCTGGCTGAGCCGGTGTTCGGCGCGGAAGACCCGGATCCTGTTGCCCAGTTCATTCCTCATTGCCGCTCCCCGCGCGCGTGAAGAACAGAAAGGCGGCACTGAAAAGCAGCAGCATGAAGGCCAGAACGCCTTGAATGACGGTCTCCAGCGGCATTGCCGGAAGCCGTTCGAGGATCAGGTTGTCCAGTGCCTGCAATATCACCAGGATCAAGAAACTCAGCATCCAGGATTTGGCCATGGCCTTCTGGAAAGCAATGTGCACAAAACCGTCTTCAGCCAGATATCGACTGCGCTGGTCGCGGCTCATCGGTCGGAATTTCCAGAAATAGAGGAGCGCCATCAGGCCCAGAATCACAACGCCCAGCGCCTTGACGGCAATATCAAGGATTGCTGCGATCGGTTCGCTGGCGAAGAATTCGGCGACGGACAGGCAGAACACGAGGGCAACCGCGAACATCGCCGAGGCAATAAGTTGCAGGCTACGATCGGCAAGTTCTGCTGGAGAGGGTGTGGTTTGTGCATTCATGGTCGTTCTCCGAGGCTGTGAGTGGTGTTTGAGTAACAAATAGATGATTAAGGGTTACGATATGATACCTACAGGTTACATTATTGCAGCATTTGCCTCTTTGTCAACCTTTTATGTTCCTCTCGCGCCATTGGCGCTAGCATGGACATGAATTTACGGAGGCGAAGCAATGAGGATTTTGATTACCGGCGCTACCGGTTTCATCGGCCAGCCGCTATGTCGTGAACTGGCCGACAAGGATCATGAGCTGCTGGCAGTTTCGCGTAGCCCGGACGAGGCCCGCGACAAGCTCCCTGAAGGCACGGACATCCAGGCCAACATTTCCGATTTCATCGATGCCGCGCCCGAGGCGGTGATCAACCTCGCCGGCGAGCCGATCGCCGAGGGTCGCTGGACCGATGAAAAAAAACGCCGGATCGTGGAATCACGCGTGGACATAACCCGCGCTATCGTCGAATTGTGTGGCAAAGCCGAAAATCCGCCCAACGTGCTGGTTTCGGCCTCGGCCATGGGATATTACGGCGACCAGGGCGATCGTGAAGTCACCGAGGACACCCCGCCGAATCACGAGTTCGTCCATGAAATCTGCGACCGCTGGGAGTCCGAGGCACGCAAGGCCGAAGCCTGTGGCGCACGCGTGGCGATAGCACGTATCGGGCTGGTCCTCGACCAGGGCGGCGGCATGCTGGCCAGGACGCTGACCCCGTTCAAACTGGGCCTCGGCGGCCGGCTCGGCGACGGCACCCAGTACATGCCCTGGATTCACCGCGAAGACATGGTGCGAGTCCTGATCTTCCTGCTCGAGCGCGATGAGCTGTCGGGCCCTTTCAACGCCTCGGCGCCGAACCCGGTCACCAACGCGGAATTCACCCAGGCACTGGCCAACGCGCTGCATCGACCGGCGGTGCTGCCCGCCCCTGCAATCGCGTTGAAACTGGCCTTCGGCGAAATGTCGCGCCTGCTGCTGACCGGCGCGAAGATGCTGCCCAAGCGGCTGGAGGAAGCCGGATTCGAATTCCGTTACGCCGAACTGAAAGAAGCGCTGGCGGAAATACTCGACAGCAAATGAGGCAGCGCGTTTCGCGCGGCGGAGCGTATTGCGCCGCGGGGCCTTCACCTGCATGACAATCGTCACTGGTAATCGCTTGCCCGACTCGTATACTCGAGTACCTCCAAGCCTTTCGGCACCATGCCAGTCATGAGCAAGGATGACCTGATCGACCGTCTTCGCATCGAGCCGGCCGTTGCCGATGAAAAAAAGCGGCCGGGCTGGATGTTTTTTGCTTTCGTGGCGATTGTGCTGGCCGTGGCCGCCGCCGGTTGGGCCTGGTATTCGCGCGCTGCGGTACCCGAAGTACGCCTTTCGGTGCCCGAAATGATCGACATTGGCGAGAGCAGCTCGCGCGCCAGCGTGCTCGACGCTTCCGGCTACGTGGTGGCGCGACGCCAGGCCACGGTGGCTGCCGAGGTGACCGGCAAGCTGGTCGAAGTGCTGGTGGAGGAAGGGCTGGCGGTCGAGCAGGGGCAGGTGTTGGCCCGCATGGACGATGCCACCGAGCAGGCCCAGCTGGAATTGGCCCGGGCGCGGCTTTCAGCGGCGCGCAGCACGCTGGCCGAGATCGAGGCCCAGCTGGCCAATGCCCGTCGCACCCTCACCCGCCAGCGCGAACTGAAACAGCGCGAGCTGAGCAGCCAGGCCGTTCTGGACCAGGCAGAAACCGAAGTGGATGCGTTCGAGGCCAGACTGGCCAGCCAGCGCGAACAGATAACGGTGGCGCTGCGCGAAGTCGAACTGCAGCAACAGCGGATCGGCGAGCTGACGATCCGTGCGCCCTTTTCAGGCATCGTGATCGCCCGCGCCGCGCAGGCCGGTGAAATGGTTTCGCCGGTTTCGGCCGGCGGCGGTTTCACCCGCACCGGTATCTGCACCATCGTCGACATGGATTCGCTGGAAATCGAGGTTGACGTCAACGAGGCCTATATCGACCGGGTCAAGACCGGCCAGCCGGTGGTCGCGCGGCTGGATGCCTACCCGGACTGGCAGATCCCGGCCCGGGTCAAGGCGGTGGTGCCGGCCGCCGACCGTCAGAAGGCGACGGTGCGCGTGCGGGTTGCGCTGGAGACCGGCGATCCGCGCATCCTCCCTGAAATGGGCGTGAGCGTGCGGTTTCTGGCCGAACCGGACGCTGCGGTCGTCGCGGACGACGCTGCGTCGTCCCGCCTGTCGCTCGTTCCGGCGCGGGCGGTGTTCGAGAGCGACGGCCGCAATTACGTGTTCGTGGTCGACCAGCGTAATCTGGAACGGCGAGCGGTGCGCCTTGGCGCTCGGCGTGACGACGGCATCCTGATCAGCGCCGGTCTCAATCCCGGCGAACGGCTGGTCGCCGATGCCACGGCTGACAACCTTTCCGACGGCATGCGCGTGCGCGTCATCGAGCAGTGATCTGAACATGGACAGGGAAAAGCGATGAGCAAACCAATCGTGGCGGTCAATAACGTCGTCAAGAGCTACCGAAAGGGCCGCGAAGCGGTTGAAGTACTGCACGGCCTCGATCTCGAAATCG
Organism: Wenzhouxiangellaceae bacterium; assembly: GCA_035269245.1. GTDB lineage: Bacteria > Pseudomonadota > Gammaproteobacteria > Xanthomonadales > Wenzhouxiangellaceae. Next base: position 3,238 of record DATFJJ010000296.1, read on the forward strand.
CCGCGGGTGACTTTTCCGCGTTGATGGGGCCATCCGGTTCCGGAAAGACCACTTTGCTCAACCTGATCGGCGGTCTCGACCGGCCGACGTCCGGCGAGGTCGAGGTCAGCGGTGAGCGTATCGACCGGCTGGGTTCAAGGGCGCTGGCGCGCTGGCGCTCGAACCACGTAGGGTTCATCTTTCAGTTCTACAACCTGATGCCGGTACTCACCGCGCAACGCAACGTCGAACTGCCTTTGTTGTTGAAGAAAATGTCGGGGAAAGAGCGACGGGAGCGCGCGATGACCGCGCTGGAGATCGTCGGCCTGAAGGACCGGGCAAAGCACCTGCCGCGCGAACTTTCCGGTGGTCAGGAACAGCGCGTGGCGATCGCCCGGGCCATCGTCAGCGACCCGGATCTGCTACTGGCCGATGAACCCACCGGCGACCTCGATCGCGATACTGCCAACGAGATCCTCGAGCTGCTGGGCACGCTGAACACGCGCCACGGCAAGACCATCCTGATGGTTACGCACGACCCCGTCGCTGCCGAGCACGCCGGTCGAACCGTGCACCTGGACAAGGGCACCATCCTGGAGGCCGCGTGATGGGCGGCATGTTCCACCTGGTGCGCAAGAACCTGGGCCGAAAGAAGCTCCGGACGCTGTTCACGCTGCTGTCGGTCATCATTGCATTCGTCCTGTTCGCGCTGCTGGGCGGCCTCAACCGGGCCTTCACCGCCGGCGTTGAGCTTGCCGGCGCGGATCGGCTGATCACGACGCACAAGGTCTCGTTCATCCAGCTGATGCCGATTTCCTATGTCGCACGTGTCGAGGGGGTCGACGGCGTTCGCGCGGCCACGCATTACACCTGGTTCGGCGGCTATTTCCAGGATCCCAGGCAGCAGTTCGGTCTTTTTCCGACCAATCTCGAAAAGCTTTCCGACATCTATCCGGAATACGAGATGCCGCCCGACCAGCGCGAACGACTGATGCAGGACCGCACCGGCCTGATGGTCGGGCAGGCCATGGCCGACCTGTACGGCTGGGAAGTCGGCGACCAGGTGCCGATCTTTTCCACCATCTGGCCGAAGCTCGACGGATCGTTCGCCTGGGAATTCGAGATCGCCGCGATCTTTACCGGCACGGGCAATACCGCCGACGAAATGCAGGCGTTCATGCACTACGACTACTTCAACGAGGCCCGGCAGTTCGGCCAGGACATGATCGGCTGGATCGTGACGCGCATCGAGGATCCCGAACTGGCCGATCCGGTTTCCGATGCGATAGACGCGCGCTTCGCCAATTCGCCGACCGAAACCAAGACCTCGACCGAGGCCGGTTTCGCCGCCGGTTTCGCGGCCCAGTTCGGCAACATCGGCCTGATCGTCCAGATGATCCTCGCCTGTGTGTTCTTCACGCTGCTGCTGATTTCCGGCAACACCATGGCGCAGGCCGTTCGCGAGCGTACCGGCGAGCTGGCCGTGCTCAAGACGATCGGCTTCAGCGACGCCCGGGTCACGGGCATGGTGCTGGCCGAGAGCCTGCTGGTCGCAGTCGTCGGCGGGGTCATCGGGCTGCTGCTCGGCGCATTGTTCGTACAGGGTGCGGCCTCGGCGCTGGCGCAGTTCTTCCCCGGCCTGGCGATGAGCACCGGGACGCTGGCCTGGGGCCTGCTGCTGGCGGTCGCGCTGGGACTGGTGACCGGTGCCTGGCCGGCCTGGCGAGCGGCCAGGCTAAGCGTCATCGACGCCATGGGGAGGCGCTGATCATGGAACAGATTATTGCCATCACCACGCAGAACCTGAAAAGCATTCCCGGCCGACTGGGCACTTCCCTGGTTGCCGTCGTCGGCGTCGCCGGGGTTGTCGCGGTGCTGGTCGCGGTGCTTTCGATGGCACGAGGCTTCGAAAACACGCTGGAATCGGGCACCTCGCCCGACAATGTCGTCGTGCTGCGCTCGGGATCGAGCTCCGAACTGGATTCCGGCTTCCAGGGCGACCAGGCGCGGATCATTTCGCAGGCTCCCCAGTTGATCATGGTCTCGCCGGAGGTCTACGTCATCGTCGACATCGAGAAGAAATCGTCGGATACCCAGGCGAACGTGCCGATGCGCGGGGTCGGCGCGGACGCCCCCGGGATCCGTAGCGAGTTCCGGATCATAGAAGGCCGCATGTTCGAGCCCGGGCGCAAGGAGCTGGTCGCCGGCCGCGGCGCCGCCGACCAGTTCGCCGGGCTCGAGGTGGGCAATACGCTCGAGTTCGGCACCGAGCGCTGGGACGTGGTGGGAATTTTCGAGTCCGGCGGCGGGTCGGCCGAGTCCGAACTCTGGACCGACAGCGCGACGCTGCAGAGCGCGTACCGGCGAGGCAACAGCTTTTCGGTGGTTTACGGACGCCTGCAGGATCCGGCGCTGTTCGCCGAGTTCAAGGATTCGCTCACCAGCGATCCACAGCTTTCGGTGCGCGTCGAGCGCGAGTCCGAGTATTTCGCCGAGCAATCGCGCGCGCTTTCCCTGTTCGTATCGGTAGCCGGATACGGCATCGCGGTGCTGATGGCGCTGGGCGCGTTGTTCGGGGCACTCAACACCATGTATACCGCCGTTTCCGACCGTTCGCGCGAAATCGCGACGCTGCGTGCGCTGGGCTTCACGCCGGTGGCGATCGTGGCGTCGGTAATGGCCGAGGCGATGTTGCTGGCGCTGGCCGGCGGAATCATCGGGGCCGGGATCGCCTGGCTGTTGTTCAACGGATTCACCGTTTCGACGCTGAATTTTTCCAGCTTCAGCCAGGTGGTGTTCGCTTTCGCGGTCACCCCGGGCCTGCTGGTGCAGGGCATCGTCATCGCGCTGATCATCGGGCTGGTCGGTGGCCTTGCCCCTGCAATCCGCGCGGCCCGCATGCCGATCGTTGCGGCACTGCGCGAGTAATCGCGGGATGGCGCGATCGGTTATCCGGGCGGATCGTGCGACTGACGGCAACCCAACCAAAGGAGAAATCGCATGGCAAAAGTCACCGGGCTGGGTGGCCTTTTCTTCAAGACCGAAGACACCGATGCAACGCGTGATTGGTACGCCCGCCACCTCGGCATCCCGTTCACCGAATGGGGCGGCTGGGGTTGGGAATGGCGGCATCGTGACAACCCCGATCATGTCGGTCGCACCGAATGGGCGCCGTTCAAGGCCGATACCGAGTACATGCAACCCAGTAATCAGCGGTTCATGATGAATTTCCGGGTCGACGACCTGGATGCGCTGATCGATCAACTGAAATCGGCGGGCATCGAACTGGTCGGTGAGCCTGAAAATCTTGAATACGGCAAGTTCGCCTGGATCATGGATCCGAACGGCATCAAGATCGAGCTCTGGGAGCCGGCCGGCGAGCCCGGCGGCTGAAATTCGGCCGAGAGAGGGATCGGACATGTCGAACGCTTCGCCCGTTTTCCGCCACGGTGATTTTTGCCGCGTTGATCTGAACGCCCGCGACCCGGATGCTGCGCGTGTGTTCTATTCGGGCCTGTTCGGCTGGACCGGAGAATTCGCCGGCCGTGCCGGCGACGCCGGGCCGTACGAGCGGTTTTTTCTGGACGGCCTGCTGGTCGCCGGCATGGGACGGATGAGCGACGAGATGCGCGACGGCGGCGCGCCGTCGGCGTGGGTGAGCTATGTTCGCGTGGACGATGCCGACGCCGTCGTCGAGGCCGCCGAAGCACTCGGTGCGAAGGTTCAGCTCCCGGCCACGACGATTTCCGAGGCCGGGCGCGTCGCATTCATCGAAGACCCGACGGGCGCAAGCGTGGCGTTCTGGGAAGCCGGTCTGGAGCCCGGCGCCGAAGCGATCAAGGCGCCGGGCACGTTTTGCTGGAACGAGCTGGCCACGCCAGATCTGGACGGCGCGCAGGCCTTCTACGCCGAACTGCTGGGCTGGACCGGCTACGTCAATCCGCACTCGCCCGCGCCGTATAGGATCATGGAAAACGCCGGCCGGTCCAACGGCGGCATCCTCGAGATGACCGAAGAATGGGGCGGCGTGCCGCCGCACTGGATCGTCTATTTTGCCGTCGACGATGCCGACGACGCCGCCGCGCGTGTTCGCGCACTCGGCGGCTCGGTCCACCACGGCCCGTTCGATACGGCCGCCGGCCGGCTGGTGGTCTGCCAGGACAACCAGGGCGCGACGTTCCATCTGCTGGAACTCGGTGAAACCCTCGACTGAACCCGCGGCGCCCGCAATGATGCTGCCGCTAGGCGTCGGTTTTGTCCGCCTTGCCGCCTGGTTTTTGACGAACCCGTCGGGACAGACTATTGTGGTGTTTTGATGCGGGTTCTGGGAAATCCGCTGGTTATACCCGTCGAATGCCCACCAATAACAGGGAATTAGCCATGTTCTTGCCAAGAGTCCGTGCAGTTATCATCATCGCCGCGATGCTGCTTGCCACATCAGCAATCGCCCAGGAGACAGCCGAAGTGACGGAATACCGGGTCGTCCATACCTGGCCGCTTGAAAAGGCGGTGCAAGCGTTCGACATTTCGCCTGCGGGCGATTTCGCGCTGCTGAGCTACAAGGACGAACCGCCAGTCGAGACGCGTCTTGATATTCATCGGTTCAACCTGGTGGACGGCACCAGCGAGACGATCAGACTGTCCCCCAAGCGCGTTGAAGGTCAAGGATCACTGATGATCCGCGCCACCGCCGAGGCGAAGGCGATCGCCATCTCGGAAAACGGTGAGACTTTCCTCGCCAACTGGCCCTCCTATATTGTCAGCGTTCATGCCGATAGCGGCGTCATGCAGGACGTCACGGGTATCCGGGATGCCGGCTCTGGACACACCATGTTCAATGTGCTCGAGTTTGCGCCGGATAGCACGGCCGCGTTTGGCGTGGGCTCCGGTGTGGTGCGCTTCGACCTGACTGGAACGACCGGAGAGGGGATTCCCTATTCTCGGGATGTTCAGGCGCCCGGCGGTCAGTCGCTGGCGGTGATCAGCGCCACGAAAATAGCTACGGGCAGTTCGCAAGCACTAACCGTCGCAACCACCGGTGCTGATGCTCCCGATTGCGTGATCGAGGGCATGGTGAAAGACCTGGACACCGATCCGGTCGGATCCCGGCTTGCCGGCGCGGTCTATGATCAGGAAGCCAACGCCACGGATATGGTTATCTGGTCTCTCCCGGACTGCCAGGAAACGATCCGGTGGCCGACCGGCGTGTCTTTTGTGCCGGACATCGCCTGGCTGCCCGGCGGCGAAAGGATTGCGACCGCCGGCGGCGACGGCCAGCTTCGATTCTGGGATGTCGAGACCGGCACTCAGGTGCACAGCCTGGCAGTCGAGTCGGACGCCGGATTCAAGATGCATTTCAGCGACGACGCGACACACCTGGTCACCTTCACGCTCTGGGGAGACCGGATGCTGCGCTTCTTCGAAAGCCAGTAGTCCGGTTGCAGCCCTGGCTGCCCGGTCCGGCAACGCGTTCACCGCCCCGGGGAGCGTACTCGGGAAGTCTGTGCCGGCGCGCAGACTTCCGAATGATCCAGTTTTGCCCAGCCGCGAATCGCAAGCTGGTATAATCTGCGGGCTTCGCGGCTCTGGCTTCAATTGGGCCGCTTGTTTTTTGATGCGACGCGGGGATTGGGCAGGCTTTGTCTACTGACATGTCTAACGATTCCGCCAAGTCGGAAAGCAGCCAGACCGTTCACGACTCGGCCGGCTTCGCCCGGACTATAGTCTGGCTGCTGAGAACGCAGGCGATGATGGCGGTAGCAGCTGCCATCCTTGCCGGCATTTTCGCCGGGAAAGGGTCGGCGCTCGCGGTGCTGGCCGGCACCGGCATCGGCATCGTGCTGACGGCCATCTCGGCGTTGCGCGCCGGGGCGGTATCGGCCTCCGAGCCGGAGGCCGTGGCGGCCGCGTTCTATCGCGGCATGTTTTTGAAGATGGCGCTGGCCGTGGTGATGTTCGTGATCGTCGCGGCGATGTTCGCCGAATGGTTTTTGCCGGTGATTGCCGGTTACGTGGTCACGCTGGTGGCCTACTGGATTGCACTGCTGCGGATCGGGCGTCAAGTCGGGCGTCGAATGGATTCGAACAGTGCATTGAACAACGATTGACTAAGGACGACTGAATCGTGCGTTTTGGAGTTGCAGCCGCGGGATCCTCTCCGACCGAGTACGTCTCGCACCATCTCGAGCATCTGAAGATCGGCGAGGGTCTGTGGGCCTTTCACGTCGATACGCTGTTCTTCTCGATTGTG
>DATFJJ010000297.1:0-4719 GCA_035269245.1 Wenzhouxiangellaceae bacterium
CACGTCGCGGTCGGCACGCAGCACCGGATGATCGGGGAATATCTCGTTGAGCGCAGCTTCAATTCTCTCGGTGCCGGCGCCCACCGCCTGAATCTGCGGCGAATGACATTCCGGACAGCGCGCCGGGACGCTGCGGTAGCGGCCGCAGTGATGGCAGTTCAATCGGTTGGCGGCGCGGTGCCAGGTCAGATGCGCGCTGCAGTGATCGCAATCGGCCTGCCAGCCGCATTCGTTGCAGATCAGCACCGGGGCGTAGCCGCGCCTGTTGCGATAGACCAGTACCTGTTCGCCGCCCCCGAGTGTTTTTCCAATCCGTTCGACCAATTTTTCCGTCAGGCCGTGCTCGACGCGCTGTCCGCGCGGGTCGTCTATTCGCCAGTGCGGTTGTCCGGCAGCGCCAGCGCGCTGGGGCAGCAGCAGCAACCGGTATCGTCCACGCTCGGCGTTGTGCAGCGATTCCAACGACGGCGTGGCCGATCCCAGGACCACGGGAATGTCGAGCCTGCTGGCGCGCAGCACGGCGACGTCGCGGGCGTGATAGCGCATGGCGTCGAACTGCTTGAAGGAGCTGTCATGTTCCTCGTCGACGATCAACAGCCCAGGGCGCTTCAGAGGCAGAAAGACTGCTGAGCGCGTGCCGATCAGAAGCTCGGCCTCGCCGTTTCCGGCAGCCAGCCAGGTTTCCAGCCGTTCGCGTTCGCCGAGGGCCGAATGAAAAACGTGGGCCTTGCTTCCCAGGCGCGCTTCAAGGCGCCGAACGAATTGCGGTGTCAGTCCAATTTCGGGCACAAGGACCAGGATCTGCCGACCCCGGCGCAGGAGGTGTCGCGCCGCTTGCAGGTAGACCTCGGTCTTGCCGCTGCCGGTCACGCCGGCCAGCAGCAGGGTCTCGAAGCGGTTGCGTGCATTCAGGATGGCGGCCAGCGCCGCGCGTTGATCAGGGTTCAACCGAGGCCCGGGCGCAGGTGGAAACCGCGGTGGTCCGCAGGCCTCTACAAGCCCGGTTTCGAGCAAGCGCCGGAGTGTCGCAGGGCTTGCGCCGGCATCGATGAGTGCTTCGCGCGAGCGAGCCCCGGCCTCAAGAATCCCGATAATTTCGCGCTGTCGCGGCGCCCGGCGCAGATCGGCATCTGCGCTGGCGGCGGTCAGGCACAGCCAGTGGATTCTCGGCGCCGGTAATTCTCGATTCCGGCGCAAAATGGCCGGCAGCGCATGGTTGACCAGTTCGCCCGGTGGCGCTGCGTAATAGCGCGTCGTCCAGCGCATCAGCGACAGGAGCTCGGGATCGACCAGGCCTGCTTCGAACGTCCGTTCTATGGGCTTGAGGCGGTTCCGATCGATCTCCGAAGCGTTTGAGCGGCCGGTCACAACCCCTACCAGCTTGCGGCTGCCGAACGGGACCAGCACGCGCGATCCCTGTGGCGGCGCCGGCGCGCCGGACGGCGGCAGGTAATCGAAGAGTCGGTAGAGCGGCACCGGAACCGCAACCTGGACCGCGTCTGAAGTCATGTTGTGGCAGCTATCCTGCTCCGGACAGCCGGGGCTGGTCCAGTTCGGGGAATCACGCCGGTCAGGCGATGTGAGACGTCAGCCTGGATTATTCATCAGCCGGCCGTCCCGAGACGGTTCCAGCTCCCGTCGCCGGGACCTGGAATCGATCGCAGTCAGTCGGATCATGAATAATCCGGGCTCGGTATTCAGTTCAGAGAACCGGGCGATACCGGATGCTGAACCTTGACCAGGCGATGCTGATCGCGATCGAGCTCTATGAGGTCGGCCAGGATGCGCGCAGATTCGATTCGCAGCACGTCGGTTTCCTCCTCTTCCTCGGTGGCCGCGATTTCGGTCTCGTCGTCTGGATTGCCGTCAACGGCTTGCTCGTCGCCGGCATCGGCTTCCGCCGGCATTTCGCCCGTCTCTCCATGCGCAAAACTGGAGGCCCGTCGGGCCTCGGCTTCTTCGCGTTCGCGCTTCCGCTCGCTTTCCAGAAGCGAGACGCTGGTGCGTTGGTCCAGTTCCCGGAACCGCTCGAAATCGTCGATCAGATCAATGAGCTGATCGTTGGACTCGCGGCGGGCCAGGTGCCGTTCACGCGCTTGGGGAAGCAGCGGCGACAGGTCGGCGATTCGATCAAAGTCGGTTTCGTCAATGCTGCTCCAGGCCAGCGCGTAGTCCAGCGCGCTTTCGCCGAATTTTTCCGGATCGCCATAGCTGGGCAACGTGATGTCGGGCGTGACGCCGCGCAATTGGGTGGAGCCCCCGTCGATGCGGAAGAACTTGGCCATGGTCAACTTGATCTGGCCCAGTTTCTTTTCGTCGTCGGTGAGGTAGTTGTCCAGGTTGAACAGGTTCTGAACGGTGCCCTTGCCGAACGTGGGTTCACCCAGAATGATGCCCCGCCCGTAGTCCTGGATGGCCGCGGCGAAGATTTCCGACGCCGAAGCGCTGGAGCGGTTGACCAGCACGGCCAGCGGACCGTCCCAGGCCATGCCCGGCTCGCGATCGGTTTCCACCGAGACACGGCCGTTGGCATCGCGAACCTGAACGACCGGTCCGGTGTCGATGAACAGCCCGGTCATGGTGGTTGCCTCGACCAGCGCACCGCCGCCGTTGCCGCGCAGATCGATGACAATGCCTTCGACGCCGTCGGCGCGCAACTCGTTGATCAAGCGGCGCACGTCACGCGTGCTCGAGCGATAGTTCGGTTCGTTGCGCGCTCGCCCGCGGAAGTCCACATAGAAAACGGGCACGTCGATCACGCCGATCTTCGTGACGCCGTCACCGGTTTCGACTTCTTCCACCGAGGCCTGGGCTGCCTGTTCTTCGAGCTTGACCTCGTTGCGCACGATGTCGATGACCTCCGAGGGGCCCTTCATGCCGGTCTCTGCAGGCAGGATTTCGAGTCGTACGAGAGTCTCGCGCTCGCCCCGGATCAGGTCGACCACGTCGTCCAGCCGCCAGCCGACCACGTCGACGAATTCGTCTTCGCCCTGGGCCACGCCGACGATTCGATCGCCGGCCTGCAGCCGGCCGTCCAGGTCGGCGGGACCGCCGGGAACCACTTCGGCGACTTCCACGTATTCGTTCTGACTGCTCAGCAGCGCACCTATACCGTCCAGCGAGAGCTTCATCGAAATTTCGAAGTTCTCGGCCAGCCGGGGCGACATGTATGAAGAATGGGGTTCGATCGCGCTGGCATACGCGTTCATGAAAAACTGAAACACGTCATCGGAATTGAAATCGCTGACACGCTTCTGGATGTTTCCGTAGCGTCCGTCCAGCGTTTCGCGGATATCGTCGACTTCGCGCTCGGCAAGCTTCAGACCCAGCCAGTCGTTCTTGACCCGCTTGCGCCAGATTTGGTTCAGTTCCTCGGTCGTCGCGGCCCACGGGCTTTCGGAGCGGTCGAATTGATAGTCTTCCTCAACGGTGAAATCGAATTCGCCTTCGAGTTGCGCGCGTGCATGCGCTATGCGCTGATCGACGCGGTCGCGGTAGATGCTGAAGATTTCGAACGCAGGTTCGATTTCCGCGGCCTGCAGCGCCTCGTCCAGGCGTTGGCGGTAGCGGGCCAGTTGCTCGATGTCCGAGGACAGGAAATACATCCGGTTCGGATCCAGCAGCTCCAGGTATTTATCGAAGATTCTTTCCGAGAGCGCGTCGTCCAGTTCCTCGCTCTGATAGTGATAGCTGGTGAGAAATCGCGATGCCAGGCGCGTGGTGAAGCGCTGTTCGGTGGTTGGATTGAGCGATTCCGCTGCTTCCTCGGACTGTTTTTCGGCGGCCACCGCCGGTAAACCCGTAGTGAGGAACAGCGCGAGCGCGGCGATCAAATGCAGAGTTTTGGTATTCATGACCATTTAAGACCCGAATTCGGTTGTCTAGGTTTCATTGGATTCGACATGAATTGCGCTTGAGGCGCTCGACACCCCGGTCATGGCGGCCAACGGATGATTCTCATCATGGGTTGCTTCAATGTTCCAGTCAAGGCCGATCGCGTCCGCCAGCCGTCCTGCGAGCAGGCGTCCGACGCGAACGACATCGCTTTCGTCGACCGGATTGTCGACGAGATCGGTCAGTCGTGTCATCGGCTGACCGGCGAATCCGCACGGATTGATGCGCGCGAACGGTGACAGATCCATCGTTATATTGAATGACAGGCCGTGAAAGGTGCATCCGCGCCGGACTTTCATGCCGATGGACGCGATCTTGGCGCCGTCGACGAATACGCCTGGCGCGCCCTCCTTGCGCTGCCCTTCAATGCCGAGGTCGGCGAGAAGTTCGATGCTGACGGTCTCCAGCGTGGCCACGAGGGTGCGTATGCCCAGCCCGAGACGGTCGAGGTCCAGCAGCGGGTAGACCACGAGCTGACCCGGCCCGTGGTAGGTGATCTGACCGCCGCGATCTGTCTGGATGACCGGGATGTCGCCGGGATCGATCACGTGTTCGGGCTTGCCGGCCAGTCCCTGTGTATAGACCGGCGGATGCTCGAGCAGCCAGAGTTCGTCAGGTGTTTCCGCGCTGCGCTGGTCGGTGAACGCGCGCATCGCTTTCCAGGTCTCCAGGTAGGGCCTGTATCCGAGTTCGCAGACCTTTAGCGCCGGCGCGGTCATAGCGTCATGACGACGACTTCGAGTGCCCGCAGGCTCGAATATACCGATTCGAGCTGGGTTCGGGATTGCGCGTGAACCTCGACGGTGATGCTCTGGAATCGGCCAT
>DATFJJ010000298.1:0-3220 GCA_035269245.1 Wenzhouxiangellaceae bacterium
CGTCGAACTTCTGGGCAAATATCGCATTGATGAATCCGCCCAGCGCGAAGACCACCGCGGTCAGCACCACCACCGCCAGCGTGACCGGCCAGTTGTGGATGGACAGGTCGGAGAAGAACGCCGCGACCCCGAACACCAGCACGCCGACGAACAGCGAGCGGAATACCGCGCCGGTGACGTAGCCGGCCAGGATCAGGATGGGCGGCAGCGGCGAGATCAGCAGCTCCTCGACGTGGCGGCCGAACTTCGCGCCGAAGAACGAGCTGGTGATGTTGCCGTAGGAATTGGTGATCACCGACAGCATGATCAGCCCGGGCACGATGAAATCCATGTAGTCCATGCCGCCCATCTCGCCGATACGGCGACCGATGAGCTGGCCGAAGATCACGAAGTAAAGCGTCATCGTGATCGCCGGCGGAATCAGCGTCTGCGCCCAGATGCGCAGGATGCGCGTGACTTCCTTGATGACGATGGTCTGGTAGCCGATCCAGTAGGTCTTCGCCGAAACTTCGCCCCGGGATATCGTCATGCCGCTTTCTCCGGCTTTTCAACCAGGCGCAGGAACAGCTCTTCGAGCCGATTGGCCTTGTTGCGCATCGACTTGACCTCTATGCCGCGCTGCTCCAGCACTCGGAACAACACGTTCAGGCTTTGCGACTTGGGCAGGCTGGCCAGCATGGTGGTCGGGTCACGCATCGCGATCTCGATGCCTTCGATCTCAGGCGGGTTTTCCAGCGTGTTGCAAAGGTCGAGCACGAAGGTTTCGATATCGAGCTTGCCCAGCAGCGCCTTGACCGTGGTGTTCTCGACGATGGTGCCGTGATCGATGATGGCGATGTTGCGACACAGGTTCTCGGCTTCCTCGAGGTAGTGCGTGGTCAGTATTACCGTTGTGCCGTCGCGGTTGATCTGCTCGATGAATTCCCACATCGATCGCCTGATCTCGATATCGACGCCGGCGGTGGGCTCGTCGAGAATCAGCAGCCTGGGTTCGTGCACCATGGCGCGGGCGATCAGCAGGCGTCGCTTCATGCCGCCGGACATGGTGCGCGAGGGCTTGAACGCCTTGTCCCACAGCTGCAGCTGCTTCAGGTACTTTTCAGCCCTTTCACGCGCCATGCGTCGCGGTACGCCGTAGTAGCCGGCCTGGTTGACGACGATGTCGAAGGGCTTCTCGAACTGGTTGAAGTTGACCTCCTGCGGCACCAGCCCGATCTTCGCCATGGCCCGTGAGCGGTCGGTCTGCACGCTGGTGCCGAAAACCTTCGTTTCGCCGGCGCTGGCATTGACCAGCGAAGACACGATGCCGATCAGCGTCGACTTGCCGGCGCCGTTGGGGCCGAGCAAGGCGAAGAAATCCCCCTCCTCGACGGTCAGGTCTATGCCCTTGAGCGCAACCACCCCGTTCTTGTAGGTTTTCTTCAGGTTATTGACTTCAAGTGCTTTCATTACCTATGGCCTGTTGATCGGATAGGATGTCGACGGTATCGTTTGTGCTTTCCCGGTCGAACTTTTCAGTCTTGGGGCAAATTCGTTGACTATCAAATTATCGTTCATCGCGGTGGCGGTGCTGTTGTCGATGTCGCTTGATGCGCAACAGCCCGTGGATCGCTGGCCGTCAGGCACCGAAAAATGTGAGCTGTCGGCCGCCGGCGGGCGTATCAGCGTCAGCGCGCTTTGTGGCACGCTGGAAGCGCCGGAAGACCGAAGCGACCCTGACAGCCGAAACATCGAGCTGGCCTGGGCGGTGGTCGAGGCGCGCACCGGCGACCCGGCGCCCGACCCGGTCTTCTTTCTTGCCGGAGGGCCCGGCCAGTCGGCACGCGACGTGGCACCGGTGATCGCCAACGCGCTTTCGGACATCAATCGCAACCGCGACCTCATCTTTCTCGACCAGCGCGGCACCGGTGGCTCGAACGCGCTGGAATGCGACTTCGGCGAGGATACCTTTCTTGTCGAGCCGGACCTGGACCAGATCAACGATCTGCTGCGCCAGTGTCACGAGGAGCTCGACGCCGACGTCCGACACTACACCACGATAGACGGCGCCGAAGACCTTGAGCTGCTGCGCCGGCACCTGGGGCTCGATACGATCAATCTGGTCGGCGGCTCCTACGGCACCCGGATGGCCCAGGTTTACCTGCGTCGGTTCCCCGAAGCGGTGCGCGCCATGATCATCGACGGGGTCGTGCCGACCCGCCTGAAGCTGGGTTCGGAACACGCACAAATGCTGGATCGCTCGATCGAAGCCCTGCTGCAGCGGTGCATGCAGGACGATACGTGCAGCGAACGTTTTCCGGACCTGGACCAGGCGTTCGAGGAACTCAAGGCGCGCTATGCCGAATCACCGCAGGACATTCAGGTCACCCATCCGCGTACCGGGGTGGCGGAAGAGCTGGTTTTCTCGGACGCGGTCCTGGCCTCGAGCCTGCGCTTTCTGGCCTACTCGCCTGTCAGCCAGATGCTGATTCCCTACCTGATTCACGAGGCCGCGACCACCGGCAGCCCCGAGCGGCTGGCCGCCCAGGCGCTGATGACCAGCGACCAGATGAGCCAGGGCATGGCGATAGGACTTAATTTCGCGGTCGGCTGCAGCGAGGACTGGCCGTACTGGCCGGCCGACAGCGATGCCTCCGGTACGCTGCTGGGGAATTCGTTCACCGAACTGTATTCGAAAGTCTGCAGCTGGTGGCCGGCCGACCCGGTGGGCCCCGACTACCATGAGCCGTTCGATGCCGAGGTACCTGTTCTGATCCTTTCGGGCGAACTGGACCCGGTGACGCCGCCTCAGTACGGGGAGGAGGCAAACGAGCAGTTCGGAAACAGCCTGCACATCGTTTCGAAAGGCCGTGGCCATATCACGATCAACGATTCGTGCATTGCCTCGATTGCGACCGAGTTCATCCGGGAGGCCAGCGTCGAGGATCTCGATACCGAGTGCACCGACCGCATCGGCCCGGAGCCGTTTTTCGTCAACCTGCTGGGACCGACGCCATGATTGAAGCCAAGTCACTGCGCAAGACCTTCAACAAGGGCAAGGTCGTGGCGGTCGACGACGTGAGCTTCACCGCCCGCGACGGCCAGATCACCGGCCTGCTCGGGCCCAATGGCGCGGGCAAGACGACCACGCTGCGCATGCTCTACACGCTGCTCGAGCCCGACAGCGGCAGCATGACGGTCGACGGCATAGATCCGCTGGCCGAGCCCATCCAGGTCAGGC
>DATFJJ010000299.1:0-6665 GCA_035269245.1 Wenzhouxiangellaceae bacterium
GGCGCAAATCGAATCTGTCGGCCTGGCGAACTGGGGAGAGCAGGAAAAGATCGACGTGCGGATCAACGCCGAGGACGTCGATCTGAATCCCTGGGAGCGACTGGAACGGGTCGAAGTGACCCTGGCAGGCAACTGTGCTGCGCACGCGCTGACCGGCTATTTCAACGGCACCCGGGCCACTCTGGACCTTGCGGTCGGCGGCGAACTTTCCGGCTGCCTGAACCCGCCCGCAAACTGGACGGGCGCGGTTCGCCGCATGGTGATTTCGGATACGCCGTTGGGCACGTGGCAGCTGGACGAGGACATGCCCGTCAGACTGCGCGACGGAATAGTCAGAGCCGGTCCGGCTTGCCTCTGGACGCCGGGCGGCACCGGCCGCCTGTGCCTCAATGAACTCGAAGGTGGCGCTACCGGCAATGCGGCCGTCGCGTTCAACTCGGTGCCGCTGGATCTGCTGCTGCTGCCCATGGACCCGGTGTTCACGCTGGGCAGCGACCTGCGTGGGCTCGCGCAGGTGCGCTGGAGCCCGGCGGGCCTGGAGGGCATCGACGCCGAATTGTTGCTGGGCTCGGGTGCTGCGCGCATGCTCGAGGCCGAGGACGACCTGATCCGCATTCGCGGCGCCCGGCTGGGCCTGAGCTCTCCGCAGCCCGGCGCGCTCGAGGCCGCACTGGATCTGCGCCTGGAGGCCGAAAGCGTATTGAGCGCCCGCGCCAGCATCCCCGATTTGAATGCCCCCGAGGCGATGCAGCTGGACGCCAGCGCAGACCTGAGTCTGCCCAACCTGGGCGCGCTCAACCGGCTGGTGCCGCAGCTGGACCGCCTGGGCGGTCGGTTGGACGGCGAATTCCGGCTCAGCGGCCCCCTGTCGTCGCCCGACTTCGACGGCCGGCTGGCGATCAGCGATGGGCGTTTCTTCAACGCGCCCCTGGGCGCGCGAGTGGAACAACTCGCCATGACCCTGGAAGCGGACCAGGCGGGCGGCCGGATCGACGGCAGTTTCGTTGCCGGCGAGGGCCGGGCCGAACTGCGTGGCGACCTGGACCTGGATGCGCCCGGCGGCTGGCGCGGCAACCTTTCGCTGGACGGCGACGATCTGCAGCTGTTCGACGTCGATTGGCTGGAACTCACGGCGTCGCCGGACATAACGCTGGGCTTCCAGGCCGAACTGCTGGAAATCAGCGGCGGCATCGACATCGATCGTGCCCGCCTGGGACTGCCGCCGGGCAGCGAACAGCGCGTGGAAGTCTCTTCCGACGTGGTCGTCGAGGGCCGGACCGACGAAGGCGAAGAGGAAGAGGCGCTGCCGCGACGCGACATCGTCGGCAACGTGCGCATCGGCCTGAGCGACGACGTGCGGTTTGCCGCGGCCGGGCTGGAAACCAATGTGGCCGGCGAGTTGAACCTGAACTGGGCGCGCGAAGAAGCCATGCCGACCGCCCGCGGAACCCTCAACCTGGTCGACGGCTCCTACCGCGCTTACGGCCAGAATCTCGAGGTGACCGAGGGCGAAGTGCTGTTTACCGGCAATCCGGTGGTCAATCCGATGCTCGACATCGAAACCGTGCGCCAGATCTTCGGCGATCCGCAGGTCGAACAGGCCGGTGTTCGCATTCGCGGTCCGGCACAGAACCCCGAGATCATGTTGTTCACCTCGCCGCCGACGAGTAGGGAGAAGGCGCTGGCCTACATTCTTACCGGCGCTGATTTCGATCACGCCGCCGGCCAGGGTGCCTTCAGCGTCGGGTTCTGGGTGCTGCCTAATGTTTTTGTCAGCTATGGACTCGGCCTGTTCGACACCGGTAACGTGCTTGCCGCCCGCTGGGAACTGTCGCGACGGTGGGGCCTGCGCGCCACCTCGGGCGACCGCGACACAGGCGCGGACGTGAGCTTTATCATAGACCGGTGACCGGCAATCAGGAATCGTCGAGGATCAAGCGAATTCCAGCCATGCCGCGTCGACCACTCAAAGGTAAAAACGAAGGATAATCAAACTGGCCGGACAATCCGGTCCGGTCAAGATCAATACCAAATCAAGGCAACGGAACACGAATGACCCAAGAGCAATCGAAACAGGATCAGCAAAAACAGATCGAGGCGCACAACCGCGCAACCTCGGCCTTCATCGACCTGGCCAACAAGCTGGCCAAGGAAGAAGGCCAGGACGTCAAGATTGTCTCGGCCGGGCTGATGGCTGCGTCCGGCATATACGCCACGTTCATCACCGCAGGCAACAACGGGTTTCTTGCGCCGAGCGGTGTCGAAAAAATTGCCGAGATGTACAAGAACAACCTGGGCTATGTGCAGCAGCGCAAGCAGCAGGAACTCAAGGCCCAGGGCATCGAAGCCAAGCCATTGGGCACCGACGCCGAAGGCCGCATTTCTACACCGCATGCGGAAAAGATCCGCCAGTCAGAGGAAGGCGGCGAAAGCTAGACTGGAGATATCCGGGCCCTTAGCTCAGTTGGTTAGAGCAGCCGACTCATAATCGGTAGGTCGCAGGTTCAAGTCCTGCAGGGCCCACCATCTTTCTGATTTCTATGAGTTTCCCGCCTGGGTGACCCATAGACTATGTGTAGGAGGGTCGGAGAGCGCCTAGGGTTCTGCCGAAGACGACGAGAGGCCCACCGTAGGAAAATGGGGGTGCTCCGCCGTTCGATTGGCGACGGCAGAGCAGGGTCACGGAATCAGGCCCGCGCTTTGGCGGCTTGTTTCACGCTGGTCGCCTGCACGTTAATTCCCAGATTGACGAGCGCAATAAATACAATAGCCAGGCTGCCATCCGCCAAGCCAGAATCCGATGGAACGAATCCGCAAGTTCAACGAAAAATTTCGCCTTTTCGGAGAGGCCGCGAAACTGCGAGGCGTCAGCTGGCCGGACAACGATGCGATGCACGTCTGCTACCACCGCTGCATGTCGCTGCTTTTCGAGAAATTCCTGATTCACTGCAGCGAGATTTTCGGAACTCCGCTCAGAATCAACGGGCAGAGCGAAAGAGCCAACGGACCTCGGGCGATTCTCTTGTCCAACCAGGGGGACGGGCCCGTTCCGACCGACCCCTCTGTTCGGGGCACCCACATCATTCGTGACCCCCGGGACCTGATCGCCTCGGCGTACCTCTATCACCTGCGGACGAAGGAAGAATGGTGTTGCAAGCCCGCACCGGCCAATACAGACCTGCCTGCCGATCGCTCCTACCAGCAGCACCTTCGCGGCCTGAACCAAGAGGATGGACTGATCTACGAACTTCACCACGTCAGTGGCGCGATGATAGAGCGCATGCTCTCATGGGATTACAGTGATCCTCGGTTCCTCGAGCTTCGATTCGAGGAAGTGGTCGGCAATGAAGTGCAGACCTTCGAGAAGGTCCTGTCGTGGTACGGAGTCTCGAGCGAAGACGCCGGCAACGTCGCAAGGTATCTGGAGTTTCTGGCCTATCGTCATATCGGCAAGAAACAGGGGCGCGATCCGTCCAGCGCTAGCCACATCGGCGGGGGCAGCCCAATAGGACGCTGGAAGACCATTTTCTCCGATCGCGTCCTGGCTGCCTTCGACGAGCGATTCCCGAATGCTCTTCCCGCGCTGGGCTATCGATGACCAACGCACCGGATTCTCCGGGCTCTCGTAGTCCAGACACTTTCGACGACGAGACCCGCAGGCAACGACTCAACGCCATTCTGGCATCGCGATGGATCACGAAAACGATGCGTCCAACCCGAAGTGTCAACCTCCCCAGTCTAAGTCCAGGCATAACCAGAAATTTCGGCATGACCGCGATCGGTTGGAAATTCGATTGGGGAGACGTCTCCCGGAGACTCGTGCGGGCGAACGGTTTTGTACTCTTTCAGCCGGCGTTCAGTCTTTTCGCGGGCGTATGACACTTTCCTGCTGTGGACGCCGGCCCCGCTTGTCCGCGTAGAAATCCCTCAGCCGCCGGAAGTCGGTCTCGAGATCGTCACCGGGCATGAATGCTCCGCCTATGCCGACCTGCTTGCGACCGTAGTCGATGTAGGCCATGACCACGGGCACGCGCGCGGCACGGGCAATGTGCCAGAAACCCGACTTCCAGTGATCCGTGGCGCCGCGGGTGCCCTCCGGGGCCATGCCGAGAACGAAATCATCCGATGCGGCAAAGCGCGAAGCCATCTTTTCGATGGTTTTGCCGGGCTGGCCGCGGTTGACCGGGATGCCGCCCCAGGCCCGAAAAAGCGGCCCCAGCAAGCCTTCGAACAGGGTGTTTTTCCCCATCCAGTGAGCCCTTAAATCGAGCGCCCAGGCTGCCAGCAGTCCGATGGGAAAATCCCAGTTGCTGGTGTGCGGTGCGACGATAAGAACGTACCGGCGCGTGCCCGGGGGCTCCAGCTCGAGAGACCAGCCACGTAACCTGAGAAGTAGACGAGCAAGAGCTTGCATTGGATATGGATTCTATGCCTCCTGACGACCGGCCGCGTGCATTTTCGGCTTTCGGCAATATCCTCGTGGTCGTGATCGCCGGCCCCGAAATGGGTTTCAAGCTGAAGGTCGATCAGCTCCGCCCGAAGCGCCAAAGTGGCATTGAATGTTAGAGTTCCCTAATCGGCAGGTCGCGGGTTAAAGTTCTGCAGGCTCCACCATTTTCTCCGGCGCTGCGTGTGGCCAGTCCCCGGATGCCATCCTGCGTCCCTGCCGGATTTGCCTGGAGTCAAAGCAGCTCGACGCCGCCGGACCCGGGTGTCCCCCCGTGCAGCCC
The DNA here is from genome assembly GCA_035269245.1 of Wenzhouxiangellaceae bacterium. Taxonomy (GTDB): domain Bacteria; phylum Pseudomonadota; class Gammaproteobacteria; order Xanthomonadales; family Wenzhouxiangellaceae. The sequence goes on from DATFJJ010000299.1 coordinate 4,731, forward strand.
ATCCATACATGGAGACTTCAATGCTCAACATTTCATCGACCGGCCGGCGCGGCTATCTGCCTGCCGCGACCCAGGTAATAATTCTGGCAATGGTTTTGATCGCGACTTCGGCCGTTGCAGAGAATGCCGAGCAGTCGGCGCGGTTGCAAGCCGAAGACCTTTTCGAGCTGCAGTATGCGACCGATCCTCAGGTGTCGCCCGACGGCAGTCGGGTGGTTTACGTGCGCGCGATCAACGACGTGATGATCGACGACACTCGCGCCAATATCTGGCTTGCGACCACCGACGGCACCGGGCACCGGCCGCTGCTTTCGGGCAAGTCCAGCTACACCTCGCCGCGCTGGTCGCCCGACGGCAAGCGACTGGCCTACATCGCCACGGCGGGCGACAAGCCGCAGCTTCACGTGCGCTGGATGGAAAGCGGCGAGAGCGCGCTGGTGACCAACCTGGTCGAATCTCCATCATCGCTTGCCTGGTCGCCGGACGGCATGCGGATCGCGTTCACGATGCGCGTTACGGCAGAAAAACCGTCGCTGGCCAAACCGCCGAAGAAGCCCGAAGGCGCCGAGTGGGCGCCCGACGTCAATGTCATCGACAGCGTGGTCTATCGTTTCGACGGGCGCGGCTACGTCGATCCGGGCTTCGACCATGTGTTCGTGGTGCCGGCCGACGGCGGCAGCGCGCGGCAGGTCACCTCCGGCGATTACGACCACTCCGGGCCGCTGGCCTGGACCCCCGATGGCCAGCGCATCGTGTTCTCGACCAACCGCTCGGACGACTGGCAGTACGAGCGCACCGAGCGCGATCTGTTTTCCGTGGAGATCGATTCCGGCGAAATCGTTCAGCTGACCGATCTGCCCGGCGTCGAACGTTCTCCGTCGGTTTCGCCGGACGGCAAGCGCATTGCATTCGAGCGCGACGATCACCAGGGCCGGCAGTATTCGATCTCCAGCCTGGCGGTGATCGCCGTCGACGGCTCGGAGCCGGAGATTCTCACCGAAGAACTCGATCGTTCCGCCGAAGGCCCGCGATGGGCCGCCGACGGTTCCGGCGTCTATTTCCATTTCGATGACCGCGGCGAGCGCAACGTCGGATTCGTCACGCTCGGTGGAAAAGTACGCACCGTCGTCGAGGGGCTAAGCGGCACGACCATCGGACGGCCCTACATCAGCGGCGAGTACTCGGTCGCGGAAAACGGCCTGATTGCATACACGGCCGGCACCGCGCAGCGTCCGGCCGATCTGTTCGTCAAGCGGGCCCGGGGCGAGCCGCGCCGATTGACCCGTCTCAACGAAAACCTGCTGGACCATCTCAAGCTGGCCGAGGTCCATGAAATCGTCTACGAATCTTCGGTGGACGGTACCGAGATCCAGGGCTGGTATCTGACCCCGCCGGATTTCGATCCCGGCAAGACCTATCCGCTGATCCTGGAAATCCACGGCGGGCCGCACCTGGCCTATGGGCCGCATTTCTCGGCCGAGATGCAGCGCTTTGCCGCAGAGGGTTACGTGGTGTTCTACGACAACCACCGCGGTTCGTCGTCGTACGGGGAGGAATTCGGCCTCAAGCTCGAATACAAGTACTCGTCGGAAGAAGACTTCGGTGATCACATGTCCGGCATCGACGCGATGATCGAAAAGGGCTTTATCGACCCGGACCGACTGTTCATCACTGGTGGTTCGGCCGGCGGCATCGCCGCGGCGTACGCGATCGGCCTCACCGACCGCTTCCGCGCAGCGGCAGTGGCCAAGCCGGTGATCAACTGGATCTCGAAAACGTTGACCGGCGATATCTACACCTCGCAGATCGACCACCAGTTCCCCGGCCCGCCGTGGGAAGAATTCGAGCACTACTGGAAGCGCTCCCCGCTGTCGCTGGTCGGCAACGTCACCACGCCGACGCTTCTGATCACCGGTGAAAACGATTACCGAACGC
>DATFJJ010000300.1:0-3300 GCA_035269245.1 Wenzhouxiangellaceae bacterium
AGCCTGGAACGCCGGCCGATCAAAGCACTTCTCGCAGTGACCGGCATCGCGCTGGCCGTGGCCATCCTGGTGACCGGCCGCTTCCAGCAGGATACGATCGGCTTCATGCTCGACGTCCAATTCGGATTTGCCGCACGTGAGGACGTGACCGTCACCTTTACCGAACCCGCGGGACGCGAGGCTTTGAACGAGATTCGCGCACTTCCCGGCGTGATTGAGGCCGAACCGTTCCGCGCCGTTGCAGTGAAACTCTTCCACGGCCATCGCAGCCACAGGAGCGCCGTGCAGGCCTATTCCCCGAATGCCACACTGCACCGAACGCTGGACCGGAACCTTGAGCCGATCGAGGTGCCCGAATCGGGATTGTTGCTGACCGACTGGCTGGCCGAACAGCTCGATGTCGAGGTAGGCCAAGTCATCACGGTCGAGTTCCTCGAAGGGAAACGGCCCCGTATCGAGATTCCGGTAGCCGGCATCGTGCGTGAATTCGTCGGTGCCGCAGCCTACATGAGACTGGAGGCCCTGAACGGCCTGCTGCAGGAATCGGAAAGAATATCCGGGGTCTACCTGACGGCGGATTTCAAGGACCGCGAGCTGCTCCTCGACCAGCTTCAACGCCGGCCGCGGGTCGCCACAAGCAGCCTGCTGGAAAACGCCGTCAGCAACTTCAACCGAACCATGGGCGAGAACATCAGAATCTTTTCTCTGGTCAACACGCTGCTCGCCGGTGTGGTCGCATTCGGCGTAATCTACAATACCGCTCGCCTCGCGCTATCGGAGCGCGCGCGCGAGCTGGCGTCGCTGCGCGTGCTCGGTTTTCGCCGGCGAGAAGTCGCCTGGGTTCTGCTCGGCGAGCTGGCGCTGTTGACCGCGGTCGCGATCCCGATCGGGTTCTGGTTGGGATACGGCTTCTGCGGCCTGATCAGCCGTGCAATGGCTTCGGAGTTCTACCGGGTTCCGGCAGTCATCCATTCCGACAGTTATGCCTTTGCCGCCGCCGTGGTGCTGGCGGCAATGCTGATTTCCATGTTGGCCATCGGGAACCGGCTTTACCGGCTCGACCTGGTCGCAGTACTCAAGACGCGGGAGTGAAAATGCCCTCGACACGGATGATTGCAACCTCGCTCGTCGCCGCCGCGGCAGTCGGTCTGCTCGTCTGGAGCTTCCGTCCCCAGCCTGTTCCAGTGGACATCGTGCAGGCGAACATCGGCCCGGTCACGGTTTCCATTCGCGAGCTGGCGCGCACGCGCGTGCAGGATCAATTCGAGATATCGGCCCCGGTCGCCGGCTTCGCGCCGAGGCTGGAATGGGAAGCCGGCGATCTCGTAACCGCGGGTCAGCTGTTACTCGAATTGCAGCCGCTGCCCACGTCGGTGCTGGATCCCCGTGCGCGGGAAAGCGCCGAAGCCGAGGTGGCGAGGGCACAGGCCGCCGTGTCGGCGGCCGAAGCGGCCCTCGAGTCGGCGCGATCGCGAGCCCAGCTCGCCGAGCGCGAGTTGGAGCGGCTTGAGCCGCTGTTCGAAAGAGGCACGATATCCGAAAGCCAGCTCGATCGAACCCGAGCCGAGCGCAACCAGGCCGTGGCCGAGTTGCGATCGGCCGAATCCAACGTCGGCGTCGCGCGACAGGGCCTGCGCTACGCCCGCGCGGCGCTGCTTCAGGGCACCGATCGCACCGCATCGGCGGACAGCTTCACGATCGAGTCTCCGATCGACGGCAGGATCCTGGCCGTCCTGCATGAAAGCGCCGGTGTCGTCCAGCCGGGCGAGCCCCTGCTGCGCATCGGCGATCCGGCGTCGCTGGAAATCGTGGCCGAAGTACTGACCGACGACGCCGTCCGTATGACGCCGGGCATGCTTGTGGAACTCGAGCGCTGGGGCGGCGACAGCACATTGTTCGGCGAACTCAGGCGAATCGAGCCAAGCGCCTTCACAAAGGTCTCGGCGCTGGGCGTGGAGGAGCAGCGCACCCAGGTCGTCATCGACATCACCTCCCCACGAACGCAGTGGTCGGCGCTGGGACACGGCTATAGGCTGGAAGCCAGGTTCATTCTCTGGCGCGAGCCGGCGGCGCTCAATGTACCGAACGGCGCAGTTTTCCAGGACGGCGACAGCACTGCCGTGTTCGTCGTTCGGGACGGCCGTGCCCGAATCCAGAGGGTGGAGGCGGACCCGCGCGGCGATCGCCATACCCGGATTCTTTCGGGACTCGAAGCAGGACAACCGGTGATCGCCCACCCGGATAACGAAATCGAGGACGGTGCGCGCGTGGTAGCGTTCCAGTCACTTGCGCGTTGATCCGCCCTGGATGTGATTCCCTTCACATTTTCACCGGTCTAGGTATACTCCCCGGGATAGAATGCGCAGGCGTTCCGAGGCTGCTGCCGAGAAATGTCATCTGGGCGTTCCGGGGGATTATCGAGAGAGGCTATGCCGGACCGCAGATCCAGATTGGACAAGACCATTGGTGAATTGAAGCGACGCCACGTCATACGAGTGCTTGGCGCTTACGCGGTCACGGTCTGGGCCATTCTGCAGGTGGCCGACATCGTGCTTCCCGCACTCATGGCGCCAGACTGGGTCATGACGGCACTGCTCACCGCCAGCGTTGTCGGCGCTCCGGTCACCGCTGTCCTGGCGTGGATCTACGACCTTACGCCGGACGGCGTGCGCAAGACCACGGCCACGGCGCCGGACGTTTCTCCGGACGTCGCCGCGTTCACCTCTATTGGTGGACGCTGGGTGGATTACCTCATCATTGCCGCGCTCGTGCTGATCCTTGCGTTCGTATTGCTCAGGCCGTCGCCGGTGGAGACGCGCATCGGCACCAGCATCGCGGTCCTGCCGTTCACTGATCTCAGCGCCGACCAGAACAGCCGGTATTTTGGCGACGGCGTCGCCGAGGCCATCATGGACAAGCTGGCACGGATTTCCGGCATCCAGCTCAGCGCTCGCACGTCGTCGTTTTCTTTCCGTGACGGCAATACCGACGCCCGGCAGGTCGCTTCGAATCTGGGCGTGGAAACACTTCTGGAGGGCAGCGTGCGACGCGCCGGTAACGAGCTGCGGATCAGTGCCCGTCTGATCGACGGCAGCAGCGGAAAACAGGTCTGGAGCAACACCTACGACGGATCGCTGGAAAGCGCATTTGAGCTCCAGGACAAGATTTCGGCCGCGATCGCCGAAGTCATGAGTGTAAAACTCAACTCGCCTAACGATCTCGCGGCCGATCTGGCCACGCGTAATCCGGAGGCTTTCGATCAATACTTGCGCGGCCGGTCGAACCTCCGAGACCGAACAG
>DATFJJ010000301.1:0-23378 GCA_035269245.1 Wenzhouxiangellaceae bacterium
GTCGACGTCGACTACTTCATCAAGTGGCAGATCGAGGACCCGCGAGAATTCTATATATCGACTTCCGGCGGGGATTTTCGGATTGCCCGCACGCGCCTGGCGCAGCTGATCCGGGACGACCTGCGCGAGGAGTTTGCCAGACGCTCTCTCAATGAGGTGGTCTCGATCCAGCGTCGCGACATGATGGAAGACCTTCTGTTGCAGGCCAGTCGCAGTGCCGAACAGTTCGGCATAGGAATAAACGACGTCCGAATCAAAAAGATCGAACTGACGGAAGAAGTCCTGGATTCGGTATTCAATCGAATGGAAACCCAGCGGACCGAATACGCCAATGAACTGCGCTCGCTGGGCCGCGAGCGGGCTGAAGAGATCCGGGCCGACGCCGACCGGCAGGTTCGCATTCTGTTGGCCGAGGCCGAGCGAGATGCGGCACGCCTGCGCGGTGAGGGCGACGCCCAGGCCACGGCAACCTACGCCGCGGCATATCAGCGCGATCCGGAGTTCTATTCGTTCATCCGCAGCCTGGAAGCCTATCGCAAGAGCTTCAGCGCGGACGGCGACATGCTGCTGCTGGACAGCGATTCGGATTTCTTCCGCTACATGGAAAGACGCGACTAGCGATTACAAGCAATAGTCCGCGTCATGGCTGGAGACCTGCTGCTCGCATTTGCCCTCGTCCTGGTGCTGGAGGGCCTGCTGCCGGCGCTCAATCCGGATGCCTGGCGTCGCGCGGTAGCGCAGCTGGCCGCGCTTCCGGATAGAGCCATCCGGCGTTTCGGAATCGTGATGGTGGTCGCCGGCGCGCTGCTTTTTCATCTCGTTCGCTGACCGGGCAGCAACCGGGACACATTTTTCACGGCACCTGGCCGCAAGGCAACGCAAGAATGCCGAGCGGGTGCCCGCGACAGAAAATCGGGAGTCAGTTTCAAATGGCACGCTCAGTCGTAATCCTCGGGACCCAGTGGGGCGATGAAGGCAAGGGCAAGATAGTCGATCTGCTGGCGCACGACGCCGATGCAGTGGTCCGTTTCCAGGGTGGCCACAATGCAGGACATACTCTGCTGGTCGATGGCCGCAAGACCGTTCTTCATCTGATACCTTCGGGGATACTCACGAAAAAGGCCCGCTGCCTGATCGGCAACGGCGTCGTGATCTCGCCCGAAGCGCTCATAACTGAAATCGAGGGCCTGGAAGAGGCCGGCATCGACGTTCGCGGCCGGCTCGGGCTCTCCGGCGCCTGTCCGGTCATTCTCGGCTCGCACGTGGCGCTGGACCGCGCCCGGGAACAGCGACGCGGCAAGAAGGCGATCGGCACCACCGGGCGGGGGATCGGCCCGGTTTACGAAGACAAGGCTTCGCGCCACGGTATCCGGCTGGCGGATCTTGTCGATCCCGAGCGCATCGAGGACAAGCTGGGTGCGGTCCTCGACTATCATAATTTCCTGTTGACGGATTTTTACGGCGCCGAGCCGCTCGATCCCCACAAGGTGGCCGATGACGCGGCCCGCTTGGGAGCCGAGCTCAAGCCGATGCTTTGCGACGTGACCGAAGAGTTGCACGAGCTTCGGGCTGCCGGCGGTGCAATCCTGTTCGAGGGCGCGCAGGGCAGTCTGCTGGATATCGACCACGGCACTTATCCTTTTGTCACATCGTCGAACACCACGATAGGCGGCGTAATGACCGGCGCCGGCGTCGGACCGGTCGATATCGACTATGTTCTGGGCATCACCAAGGCCTATACGACGCGCGTCGGTTCCGGACCGTTTCCGACCGAATTGCACGACGACATTGGCAAACGCATCGCCGAGCGGGGCGTCGAGTTCGGCGCCACTACCGGGCGCCCGAGACGCTGTGGCTGGATAGATGCGGTCGCATTGCGCCGAATGGTTCGGGTCAACGGCATTACCGGCCTCTGCGTGACCAAGCTGGACGTGCTCGATGGACTGGATGAGGTGCTCATCTGCACGTCTTACGATGGCGTGGAGACCTTCCCCCTCGGGGCTGAAGACTGGCAGCGGGTTCAGCCGGTGTATGAGGCCATGCCGGGCTGGTCGGGTGACACCCGCGGAATCACAAGTGCGGACAAGCTGCCGGGCGCTGCGCGCGAATACCTGGAGCGACTGGAAATCCTGGTGGGGGCGCCTGTCCACATGCTGTCTACCGGTCCCGAGCGCGAAGCCAATATCATCTTCCGTCATCCGTACGCCGAAGACTGATAAATTCCCGGCCGCGTGGCAATTCCGCGCTGTGCGGCTACACTGTCAAATAGATTCAAGCCACACTCAGGACACGCAATGCTCGACCCGCAACTGCTGCGTCACGATCTCGAACAGGTAGCGACCGCATTGGCGCGCCGTGGTTACCACCTGGACATGGAACAGTTCGCCTCGTTGGAAACCAGCCGCAAGCAGCTGCAGACCCGGGTGGAGGAGCTGCAAGGCCGGCGTAACAAGTGCTCGAAGGACATCGGCAAGGCCAAGGCGGCCGGCGAGGATATAGAGCCGCTGAAGCAGGAGGTTGCCGACCTCGCGAATGAACTCGATTCGAGCAAGCAGAAGCTAGAGGAAGTGCGCGCCGCGCTGGATCACCTTTTGCTCGATATGCCTAATCTTCCAGCAGACGACGTGCCGGACGGCCGCGACGACGACGACAATGTCGAGATCTCGCGCAGTTCAGAGCCGCCGGAACTTGACTTTCAGCCCCGCGACCATGTGGAGCTTGGAGAAATTCTGGGGGGGATCGACTTCGATCGCGCGTCGCGCCTGTCCGGCGCCAGGTTTGCCGTGCTTGGCGGCCAGGTCGCGCGGTTGCATCGCGCGCTGGCCCAGTTCATGCTCGATCTTCACACCGGCCAGCACGGGTATCGGGAAGTCGCCGTACCGTACCTGGTCGGCGCTGCCGCGATGCAGGGTACCGGCCAGCTGCCCAAGTTCGAGGAAGACGCTTTTCGAGTCGATGACGATCCGCCGCGCTATCTCATTCCCACGGCTGAAGTGCCGGTTACCAACCTGGTCGCCGGCGAGATTGTCGCGGCCGCGGATCTGCCGCTGAAGTTCGTGGCGCACACCCCCTGCTTTCGACGCGAGGCCGGTTCGCACGGCAGGGACACGCGCGGAATGATTCGACAGCACCAGTTCGACAAGGTCGAGCTGGTGCAGGTCAGTCTGCCGGACGAGGCCGAAGCCTGTCTGGAATCGTTGACGGCTCATGCAGAGACGGTGCTTGAAAAGCTGGGACTGCCGTTTCGACGTATGCTGCTGTGCGCCGGCGATATGGGATTCTCGGCCAGCAAGACCTATGACCTCGAGGTATGGCTGCCTGGGCAGCAGGCGTGGCGCGAGATTTCGTCGTGCAGTCACTTCGGCGATTTCCAGGCCCGCCGCATGAAGGCCAGGTGGCGCAACCCCGAATCCGGCAAGCCGGAATTGGTGCATACCCTCAACGGCTCCGCGCTCGCGGTAGGTCGCACCCTTGTCGCGGTGCTGGAAAATCATCAGAATCGGGACGGGTCGGTTACGATTCCCGAAGTCCTCAGGCCCTGGATGGGTGGTGAGGAAACCCTTCGTCCGAATTCATGACGCATAGGAGCCTGTCGGACTTAACACTGATCTACTGCGGAAAAGCCGGATTGGGCCAGATTTCCCGCTATTTTTCGTCAAATAGGTCCACTATTCGCCTCAAAAGATCAAAAAATCTGACTCCAACCGGACTTTCCCTCGCAACGATCGGTCAAGTCCGACAGGCTCCTAGAGACGCCGGGTCGGCGATCGGGCTCAAGTCACGAATTCACCACCGGTGAGCGTGAGATTGATCTTGGCCACCGTAATCACGCGGTTGCGGCCAGCGTCCTTTGCGTCGTACAGCGCCTGATCGGCGTGCGCGTACAGAACGTCCAGGCTGCGTTCGCGGGAAAGCTCGGCCACACCGAAGCTCATCGTGACCACAGGCTCATCCTCCTCCAGCCGGCGCCGATTGAGCATGGCCCGAAAATGTTCGATGCGTGCCACGGCGGTGTCGATTTCGCAATCGATAAGCGCGATGCCGAACTCTTCGCCGCCCAACCGGCCGATGATCGCGTCCGGTTCGAAGGCAGACCGAAGGCGTGATCCTATCCGTTCCAGTACGCTGTCGCCAACCAGGTGCCCGTATTCGTCGTTGACCTGTTTGAACAGGTCGATGTCGGCCACGATGAGCGAGAACGGCATGGCATTCTGGCGTGCACGCTGAAAGGCCTGCTGCGCGAGCTCGAAAAACCGGGTGTGATTGTAAAGCCCGGTCAGCCCGTCGCTCTGCGAGAGACGCTGGAACAATCGTCGGTCGCGCGCCGCCTTGATCAGCAACGCAATCAGCAGAATCCCGGCCATCACCGCGCCGAAACCACCAACCGTCAGCGCCAGTTCCTCCTGGCGGCGGTTCTCCCGGTCGAGCTCAGCCAGCGCGTTCTGCGATCGAAGCAGCTCCAGCTCGCGTTCGCGAGCGCGGTCGTCCTGGGCGCTCATCAGCAGCGTGAACCGCATATGGCGGATTCGGGTTGCCTGCTGCTGGTTGAACTCGATCGCCTGCCGCCTGTACTCGTAGACCGACCGCTGATCGTCTTCGATCGCGGCAATTCGTGCATGCACCAGCATTGCGGCCGCTCGGACGGCGTGACTTCCTGGCGTTTCGATCCAGGCCATGGTGGGTTCCATGATCCGCTTCGCTTCGTTCAATCGGTCCTGGTCGAGCATCAGATCGGCCAGGCGGTAGCGGGCTTCGAGTTCTCCTTCGACGAAGCCGCTGCGCGACAGCATTTCGATGGCACTCCTGAGGTCGGACTCAGCAGCGCCGACAACATCGCGCTTGCGCAGCCCGGTGGCCAGTCCGATCCTGGCAATTCCAGCGAACACGAGGTCGGGGATGGATTGGCACAAGTCGACCGCCGTTCGATAATCAGAAATGGCCTGGTCCAGCTGTTCCAGTCCCAGGCGTGCTCGGGCGCGCCGCTCGTAGGCGACGCAATGGGTTCGTGGCGCATTTTCGAGCGCAACCTGATCCATGGCCTGGCTGGCGTATTCGATCGCCGTGGCGTATTCGCCGATGCGGGCGTGAAACTCGGCCGCGACGCTGTAGGTATCGGCCCGCATTGCGGGTACACGGACTCCCGGCGCCAGTTCCAGGGCCTCGCGGAAGTAATCGAAACCGGCCTCGAACCGGTCTTCGACGACGAGCAGGTTGGTCGCCAGGTTCAACGCGCGAAGCTCGAGATCGGCGTCCAGCATGCTGCGAACAGCGAGCAGTTCATCAAGCAGATTTATGGCCATGGCACTATCGTTTTCCAGCGCCGCCGCGCGGGCTTTCAGCAGCGTGAAGCGAGCCCTCTGCCTGGTGTTGGCCTGGTCGAGTTCTCCTTCCAGGCGCTCGATTTCGTCCCGTATCTCCTGCCTGGACCCCGAGTAGGTCAGGTGCTCGAGCTGGTCGAGCTGGAGCTTAAAGTCTTGCGAATACGCTTCGGGGGTCCACATAATCGCAAGCAAGGTCGCGAGCAGCAGGATTTGCATGCGTTTCAGTGGGATGTGCATTGCAAGCGAGCGCGTGGAATTAGACAAGAATAACCCTCAGCCGCGTCTAATGCACGGCCGACGTGTGCAATATTCGAGGGGGAAGGGAGTTTTGCCGTCGGTGAAATTCGGTGAAATATGTTTCTGGATGGCTCGGTCTAATACCTGAGTCCATTGATCGCTCCCCAATGGCACTCGCTTGGCCCGGCCTGGGGCGCCCGCTCCGGGCCGGGTCGATTTTTGTCTGAATCCGATCTTCAGAAGGCCAGTTGCTCGAACAGCACTGTACCAGGCATTAGTTTCCTGCTTGTCGGGCTGGGCTGGGTGAGACGCAGCCGGCTGTCCGTCAGCGCCGAATGCCCGGATCGGAGTTGTGGCGCAAATCTCGAATCGTTAATTTTGACGAGATAGCGCCCTTCGGTCAGCCGGGCGCCTGTCTTTCGGTAATCGACCCGCCCACGAGCGAGCTCTTCGTTTCAGAGAACAGCAGCCGGATGCTGCGCGCAATGCAAGCTTCGTTTCAGCATTCACCGAAGTTCAGCTATCATGTACCGCTAAATGCGCATGGGAGCAAAAAATGCGTCCGAAGACTTTCGATCAAACCCAGGCGCTCGAGGCGGCGATGCTTCAGTTCTGGGAATCCGGCTTCGAGGGCTCGTCGATGCAGAACCTCGTCGACCGAATGGGCATCAGCCGCCAGAGTCTATATGACACTTACGGCAACAAGCGAGAGCTTTTCGAAGCGGCGCTCAAGAAATATCGGGATGAAATCATTGAACCGAAACTCGAAGAGCTTTCCGACGTTTCCCGTTCCCCGACAGAGCTGATTCGCAGGCATCTGAGCTCGATCGCCGACGGGAGCGAAAAATTGCCGATAGGTTGCCTCGTCGTGCGTACCGCGACGGAGATTTCCGTTGACGATTCGGGAATTGGTGAAATGATTGACGATTGTGTAAGAACAACCAGGCATGCCATTCAACGGGTAATCGAGCGGGGGCAGAAAAGCGGTGAATTCGATAGCAACCGACCAGCCACGGATTTGGCATCGATAGTTATCGCTTGCGGCATGGGCCTGCACGTCATGCGCCGCCTGCCAAATCAGGGGCGCGACATCCGACCGTCCATAGATTCTATCCTGACCGGTCTCAAAGCCTCGGCCACCGAGCACTGAAGGTCTGATCGTGAACCCCGACGCCAAACCGCTGGTAGTGGCGATTTCCTCGCGAGCACTGTTCGACCTGGATTCCACCCATCAGATTTACCTCGACGACGGCCTGCAGGCGTATATCGACTACCAGCGCGAACGCGAGAACGAGTTCCTGCAACCGGGCGTTGCGTTTCCACTGGTCGAGAAGCTTCTTGCGCTCAACAACGACGATCACGACCACCCGGGCGTTGAAATCGTGCTGCTGTCGCGCAACAGTGCCGATACCGGGCTGAGGATATTCAATTCAATAGAGCACCACGATCTGAAAATAGAGCGGGCGGTGTTTACCAACGGTGCCAGTCCCAGCAACTACATCGAACCCTGCGGTGCGGACGTATTTCTATCGGCCAATGCCGTCGACGTCCGCAAGGTGCTCACAGCCGGCTATGCGGCCGCCACGATCCTGCCGCAGGCTACCCGGGAAAACCGTTCGGGCCAACTCCGAATCGCGTTCGATGGCGATGCCGTCATATTCAGCGACGAGGCCGAGCGAATCTACAAGACCCAGGGCCTGGAGGCGTTCAGTTCGAGTGAGCGCGAGGCCGCGGAAAGGCCGCTGCGCGCAGGGCCATTCAAGGCCGTTCTGGAAGCCATCCACAAGATACAGTCGTCATATCCGGCCGAAGAAAACCCGATTCGAACTGCGCTGGTTACAGCGCGCTCGGCGCCGGCGCACAAGCGTGTAATCCTCACTCTGCGCGCGTGGGGTATCCGGATCGACGAATCAATGTTCCTGGGTGGCCGCGAAAAGGCCGTCTTCCTGCGCGCCTTCGGCGCCGATATCTTCTTCGATGACCAGCAGCTCCATTGCGACAGCGCAAGCCAGATGATCGCCACCGGGCACGTGCCCCACGGCGTGGCCAACGAGGAGTCGGGCGACGACTGACCTGGCCGATGGCCGAATCTCCGGATACCGCAGCGTCATCATCTGGAATAACTCTTTTTTAGAAAAAACTCGGGGTAGTAAATGTTCAAATCTTTACGGATTCTGTTGAATGCCGTTGCAACAATTGTTGTGATAGCGGGACTGGCCGTGCCGGCATTCGCTCAGGAAGTCGACGACGGCGACAGCAACGGCAAGGGACAGGCTTCCTGGTCCGTTCAGGACCCTCCTGGGGAGTGGCGACCCATAACCATCGATGCCGACGAGGTGAGCTGGTCGAGCGTCGACGTCAGTCCGGACGGGAAGTTCCTGGTGTTCGATTTCCTGGGAGATCTCTATCGACTCCCGATCGACGGCGGCGACGCGGTCTCGCTGACCGACGGCATCGCCTGGGATTTCCAGCCCACCTTCAGTCCGGACGGGGCACGAATCGCGTTTGTCAGTGATCGCTCCGGGGCCGAAAACGTCTGGACCGTTCGTGTCGACGACGGAAATCTCCAGCAGGTCACCGATGAGCGCGACCAACTGCTGCACAATCCGGCCTGGACGCCCGACGGCGATTTCATCGCCGCACGCAAGGGCTATGTCTCGACTCGATCCATACCGGCCGGATCGATCTGGCTTTACCATCGCGGCGGCGGCGGCGGAGTCGAGCTCGTCGAGCGACCGCATGGCGACCAGTCGCAGAAAAACATCGCCGAGCCGACGTTCTCGCCGGATGGTCGCTACCTGTTCTTCAGCCAGGACACTACTGGCGGGCCGGTATGGCAGTACAACAAGGATGCCAATCAGGGCGTTTTCGCCATCCGGCGTCTCGATCGCGACACCGGCGAAATCGATACCGTCGTTTCCGGTCCGGGCGGCGCGATACGTCCCGTTCTCTCACCCGACGGCAAGCGCCTGGCGTTCGTGCGCCGCAACCCCACCGAGCTGACAAGTCGACTGATGGTCAAGGATCTGGAATCCGGCATAGAAACGACCGTTGCCGAAGAAATCTCGCGCGACATGCAGGAAACCAGCGGCGATCGGGGCAATTACCCGGGCTTCGACTGGATGCCGGACGGTAAGTCCCTGGTGCTGTGGAGCCAGGGCAAGCTGCGACGCTTCGGCGTCGACGGTTCGAAATCGGTGATCGAATTTCGCGTGCGCGGCGAGCGCATGATCCAGCCTGCGCTTCGCCAGGTAACAGAAGTGGCTCCGGAGACCGTCGAGGTCAACATGCTGCGCTGGAATCACGCCTCGCCGGACGGCAGGCTCGCGGTTTACCAGGCGCTGGGCTACATCTGGATTCACGACCTGGAATCCGGTGAACGCAGACGCCTGACGAACCAGGACGATCACTGGGAGTTCTATCCCAGGTTCGCGCCGGACGGCCGGTCGATAGTGTTCACCACTTTCGACGACGAACAACTCGGCACTGTCCGTATCGAGCCGGTCGGTCGTGGCCGCGGTCGGGTGATCACGACCGAGCCGGGACACTATGTCGAACCGTCCTTCTCACCCGATGGAAGGCACGTGGTATTCCGCAAGACAACAGGGGGCTATCTGACGTCTCCAACCTGGTCGGAGCGGCCGGGACTTTATGTTGTCCCGCTCAGCAATGGCGAGCCCCGGCGCATTCTGGACAAGGGTGTCGAGCCGCAGTTTTCGGCCGACGGCCGGCGGATCCTGTTCAGTGAGCGTACCAACGACACGGACCTGGCGCTCAACAGTGTGAATCTCGACGGCAAGGACGAGCGCGAACACCTGCTTGGCGACTGGGTGACCGGCTACCGTGTTTCTCCCGACGGTCGCTGGGTTGCGTTCACAGAACACTACAACGCCTTTGTCGCGCCGTTCTTCCCCGCCGGCAAGCGGGTATCTGTTGGCGGCAAGACCAGCGCATATCCCGTCAAACAGGTTTCGGCCCGCGGCGGCGAAGTGCTGCACTGGTCGGCCGATAGCAAGGTGCTGGGCTGGTCGTACGGCCAGAATCTTTACCGCCGCAATCTGATCGACGCGTTCGCGTTTCTGGACGGCGCCCCGGAAGAACTCCCGGAACCGGCAACCGAGGGGCGTGACCTGAGCTTTGACGCCGAGGCCGACGCGCCTGATGGTCGCATCGCGCTGGTCGGCGGACGGGTCGTAACCATGCGCGATGCCTATGGCCGGCAGGAGGTACTGGAAAAGGCCACGATTCTCGTCAATGGCAATCGTATCGAAACTGTAGGTTCGTCCGATGAAGTGGAAGTGCCCGTAGGCTACCGCAGCATCGATGTGGCAGGTCACACGATAATCCCTGGCCTGGTCGATGCGCACGCCCACGGGGCGATGAGCAACGACCAGCTGCAGCCGCGACAGAACTGGATGCAATTCGCGAACCTGGCGTTCGGCGTCACGACCATTCATGATCCGTCCAACGACAACTGGGGCATCTTCTCGATGGCGGAGCTGCAGCGAACCGGGGGCTCGCTGGCACCGCGCATCTTTTCGACCGGCCGCATTCTCTATGGCGCTCTATCCCCGGGCGCCACGGCGAAGGTCGGCGGTTACGAGGACGCGCTGTTCCACGTTCGCCGGCAGAAGGAGCAGGGTGCGATTTCGGTCAAGAGCTACAACTACCTCGGTCGCGACCAGCGCCAGCAGGTGCTCAAAGCCGCGCGCGAGCTCGACATGATCGTGGTGCCGGAAGGCGGCATGCGGCTCGAGCAGAATCTGACCCAGATCGTCGATGGCCACACCGGGATCGAGCACAGCCTTTCAGTCAAGCATATTTATAGTGATATCGAGCAGCTCTGGAGTCAGACCGATGTTTTCTACTCGCCGACTTTCGTGGTCGCTTACGGCGGGCTCATGGGTGAGGAATACTGGTACGACACCACCGAGGTGTGGAAAAACGAAAAGCTGATGACCTTCACGCCGAAATCGATCGTCTATCCGCGCTCGATTCGCCGTCCGCGGGCTCCAGAGGCGCATTACAACCACGTGTTCGTTGCCGAGGAGGCGCGTGAACTCAACGAGTTGGGCGTGCCGGTCGTCATCGGTGCACACGGTCAGCTGGCCGGCCTGGGCGCCCACTGGGAGTTCTGGATGATGGAGCAGGGCGGTTTCAGTCCGTTCCAGGCACTCAGGGGTGCGACCATCGACGGCGCACGCTATTTCGGCATGGATGCCGAGATCGGTTCAATTGAGGTCGGCAAACTCGCGGACCTGGTCATCATTGCCGGTAATCCGCTGGAGAATATCCGGGAGAGCCAGAACGTGGCCTACACCATGCTCAACGGCCGTTTATACGATGCCTCGACCATGAACCAGGTGGCCCCGCAGCAAAGCGAGCGCGAACCGTTCTTTTTCGAGCGGAAAGGCGGCGGCGCCTGGCAGGCCGAAACACACGAGCGGTTCGAACGCCGGGCACAGGCGCTGGGTTGGCGGCACGAGCACTAGTGTACCCCGTCGCTAATCCTGTAACATTCAGCGAGTCGGAAAGCGCTTAGCTGCAAGGCAGGGGTCGCCGGGAATGCTTATTGCCTTTCCAAGAGCCCTAACGCCGCAGATGAGCGCTTTCCGGCTCGCCCTTCGGAAGTGCGTCTGAGTCGACAGTGCTGCGTTCCGACCCTTGTAAAGCGCTTGCCATTCACTGCAGGTCGCGCCTTGCACTGTCGACTCAGTCACACTCTGAAAGTTACAGGATTAGCGACGGGGTACACCAGGAAGCCTCTGAACAATTCTGCACGGGCGCGACGGCGCCTTTGCGGGATTCCCCGGGGCGGCTTGGGTGAACGGGGTCGTTCCGTAAATGAGCGAGTTCAAGGCGGAGGCGCCACAAAGACCTGTTCTGAAAAGATTTTTCTTTTCATTTCCCATCGGTCTGTCCTGGAGGGGGCGTGTGGACAACCTGCTGAAAGATCACACTCGGATGACTTGAAAACCCGTCGTTCGCCCCTAGATTAGCTCTGAGGCCGCCAAACGGGGCCTCCGGTCCTGGCCAGACGGCAGGGCTGTTGATCTCAATCTATTGCTCAATTCTGGAGGATAGTGATATGACCACGTTCGACCTTTCACCCCTGTACCGCACTGCCATCGGTTTCGATCGGCTGGCCGATACGCTCTCCAACGCATCGCGCGTGGATGGCAATGGCTATCCGCCCTACAACATCGAGGCCGCCGGTGAAGATCAATACCGCATTTCCATGGCCGTTGCCGGCTTCTCGGAATCCGAGCTCGACATCGTCACCGAACAGAACACGCTGACGGTTTCAGGCCAGAAAGCTGCCGATGACGAGCAGGAAGAACGCGAGTTCCTCTATCGAGGCATTGCGACCCGTTCGTTCGAGCGGCGCTTCCAGCTCGCCGATCACGTGCGCGTTGTTTCGGCCAAGCTCGAAAACGGTCTGCTTCACATTGAGCTCCAGCGAGAACTGCCGGAGAAGATGAAGCCGCGTCGCATCGAGATTGGCGGCGAAGCACGATCGACGCTGTCGCACGACAGCCGCACAGAGATCGAAAGCGACGAAAGCAAGGCTGCCTGATAGTCGGTCGATAGCCGGCTGATAGTCGGCTGACAGTCGGCTGATAGTCGAGACAGGCAACCAGAAGCTACGGGGAACACCGGACGCCCGGTGTTCCCTTTTATTTTTATCGGCGAATGCCGAACATGAACTCCTGCATGCCGTTGTTGAGCAGCATGGTCCGTTCCACGCGCAGGTCGGGCATGGCTTTTTCCAGCGCCTTTGGACTGTATCTCGGCGTTCCAATAGAGCGGGCGTCGACCCTTGCAACGCGGAGCAGACCATCGGCTTCGAGGTCGTATCGCCCCGGCGTCTCGCTCATCGAAGTGCCGGAGTACTGGATAAGCGCGTGCACGCGACTTTCGGCGCGGGTTCGGCGGGCAACCCGGCGCGACAACTCGCCGAGTTGCTCCAGGCTCATGTAGTTGAGCAAGTCCCAGCACAGAAAGTAATCGACGGGTTCGAACCAGAAAGCCTCCTCGAGCACTTGGTCAGGAAGATGCCACTGCGCATCATCATCTCCAAGCGCGCCCGGAAGATCGGCCACGATCAGACGATTACGGCCACCCGTGAGCTGTTCGACCAGGCCCGACTGTGCGCTGCCAAGATCTGCCCATACGCGACGGCGATCGCCGGTTTCGTCCGCGAGCAGCTGCGCTAGCAGCGGAACCTTGACGTGCTCGGCCGTTGGGCCGGGATTGTCCCCGGCCAGGCTCGCTGCGACATGCGACATCAGACCGGCTGTGTCGCGTCAGGCAGCCGATGTCCCGGTCTTGCCCGGCTGCTGCGCCGGCGGATTGGAGCTGCCGCCCGAGGACGGCGGCGAGCTCTGTCCGGGCTTGCCTTTTCCACTATCGTCGGCAGATGGCGAGGATGTCGGCTTGCCGCCGCCGCTGGAAGCGGATGAAGATTTTCCACCGAACGCCTTGCGGAAGGGTTCGGAATCGGCATCCATGTCGATCGATCCGCGGAATTTCGCACCGTCTTCGAGACTGATGCGCGGGGCGAGAATATTGCCCCTGATTCGCGCGCTCTTGCGGATACTGATGCGCTCGGAGGCATAAAGATCGCCGTTGACGGTGCCTTCGACGAAAATGGTGTGCGCGAAAACTTCCGCGTCCAGCGTGCCCTGGCTGCCGACCGTGAGGGTATTACTCTTCAATTCCACCGTCCCCTTGATGCGGCCCTCGACGACCAGATCCTCTTCCCCCTTGAGGTGGCCGTCGATGGAAATTGAAGGTCCAATGGTCGCGGCCGTGCCGGTTCCACCTGTATTGCGGGCCGGTGTCGGCGACTGATGACTGGCGGTTGACTGCTGATCCGAATTGGAACGGCCCGAAGATTCTGATTCGTTGCTTTCACGTTTGTTGAACATTGGATATCTCGATTGGGGAACGGAGGACCTTTCAAATTACAACCAGGCCTGAACAACGTCAAGCGGCGATTGTGTGAGCTCAATCAAGCTTCAGGACATCGCTGCGTCCGGGAAGTGGCGCGCGCTCGCAAGACCACCGTGTTGATCGGCTAAACTTCGGACTGTAGCGGTTTTCTTCCATCACCGAAATCGGAATGCCGAATGTCTGAACCGATCCGCAGGTTGCTGCTCGTGCGTCACGCCCAGGGTTCGCTGGGCACATACGATTACGACCGGCTTTCGAAAATCGGCTTCCGGCAGGCAGAACGCGTTGGCCGATACCTCGAGGCGGAGGCCGAAGAAGCGACAATGGTCCGTGGTGAGTTGAAGCGACACCGCCAGACCGCCGAGTACCTGGGCCACCTGGGCGCATGTCGGACGGATGCAGACCTGAACGAATACCGCGTCGATCACCTGCTGGAAGCAGCGTTCTTGCGGGCAGACGAACTGGCTCTGGAGGCTCCCGGACCGGCTGCGCTCGCCGACCCCGTGACTTACCTGGACACGTTCCTGGAGCTTTTCCCGCGCGTACTCGAAGCGTGGCAGACCGAGCGCCTGGACTGCTCTGTGAACGGATGCTGGAGCGCCTTCAGCCAGCGCGTCGATGCGGCTGGCCGCCGCATGGCGTTGACGCTAGACGAGACGGGCACGGTGGTGGCGGTGACCTCGGCCGGCGTCATCAGTACGCTGGCTGCCAGCCTGCTGGGCCAAGATCTTGCCTGGCAGCGAAATCTGAATGTCACGTTGTACAATGCCTCGATCACCGAATTGCGGCTGGATGGACCACCTGGCGGTTCCGGCCGCTGGTCGGCGTCGCGACTGAACTGCGTTGCGCACCTGCCGCCTGGAGAACTTCATACGCTGGCCTGACAAAAGCTGGCCCCGAATCAGGAATTTCACAATACATGGCGAACAATCCAGTCACCATCATCACCGGCTCCAGCCGCGGCATCGGACGCGCCGCCGCGGAATTGCTGGCCGGGCGGGGCCATCGCGTGGTCATTTCCAGCCGCAACCAGGACAGTTGCGATGCCGTTGCCGCCGAGATCCGTGAAACCGGTGGTGATGCGGCAGCCATCGCCTGCCATGTCGGCAAGGATGAACAGCTCGAAGCCTTGATCTCAGACACCGTTGAACGTTTCGGACGCCTCGACAACCTGGTTCTCAACGCCGCGAGCAATCCGGTCTACGGCCCTTCCGACAACGTCGATCGAAAGGCCTTCGACGTCATCATGCATAACAACGTTTTCGGTTCGATGCGGCTGGGGCACCTGGCCCGGCCGCACATGGCCGAGGCGGGTGGCGGTTCGATGGTGCTGGTATCGTCGATCGCAGGGCAGCTGGGCAACCGCGTGATCGGTGCCTACGGGCTCTCGAAGGCTGCCGAGAATCAACTGGTGCGCAATCTGGCGCTGGAATTCGGCAGCGACGGTATCCGTGTCAACGCCGTGGCGCCGGGCCTGATACGCACCGACTTCTCCAAGGCGCTGCTCAGCGACGATCGCATGGTCAAGCACTTCGAGCGCACCACGCCGCTGGGGCGCATCGGCGAGCCGGACGACATCGCCCGGGTCATTGCATTCCTGGTCGGTGAGGATTCGGCCTGGCTCAGCGGGCAGGTGATCACCGCCGATGGCGGCATCACGGTGACCGGGGGCTTCTAGTGATTCGCGTTTTCGCTCCTGTCGTGGCGGTAATGGTATCGATGGCGGCAAGCGCCCCGTCCATGGCCCAGGTCTACCGCTACACCGACGAGAACGGGATTACGGTCCTGACCAACATCGAGCCCGAGCCCGGACGCTACGAGAACGTTCGTAACGTCGGTTGCTACGGCACCTGCATCAAGGGTGTGGACTGGCATGCCACGCCATTGAAACGATCGGAATATCGTGATGAAGTGCGCGCGGCGGCGGAAGATCACGGTGTGGATGAAGCGCTGGTGCGAGCGATCATGCACGCAGAATCATGGTTCAATCCCGAAGCTGTCTCGCATGCCGGCGCTCAGGGCCTGATGCAGCTCATGCCCGCCACACAGGCGACTTTCGGCGTCGCCGACCCGTTCGATCCGCTGGACAATATCTCCGCCGGCGTGGCTTACCTGGCAGAACTCCTGGACGCATTCGACAATGACTGGGAGCTGGCCGTCGCCGCCTACAACGCAGGCGAAACCGCCGTGCGCCGACACGCCGGCATCCCGCCGTTCTCCGAAACCCGGGAATACGTCCGGCGTATTCGTATTCTGCGGATGCGGTACCGGGGATGAAAAATGCCGGTTGTTGGTTAGTTGGTTGTTCGTTGTTGGTGTTAGGTGTCAGGTAAAAGCAAGAGTTTGTCACTCCAGACACTCAACCAATTAACGAATCAACGAATTAACCAAACAACCTAAACCTTCTTCCCGACCAACCGCACCAGTCCGACAACCGCCAGCACGCCGAGCGGCAGACAGATCCACCATGGCACGCCGAAGCCCACCGGCAGGGTGCCGGCGAGTATCGCGATGACACCGGCCGACAGTGCGTAGGGCAACTGCGTGCGGACGTGTTCGATATGGTCGCACTGGCTGGCCATCGACGAGAGGATGGTGGTATCCGAGATCGGCGAACAGTGGTCGCCCCATACCGCGCCGCCCATCACAGCGGCCACGGTTGCGTAGAGAATCGGCAGATGTTCGGCGCCGTTCATGCCCGAGGCGGCCATCAGTGCCCATGCCAGCGGCACCATCAGCGGCAGCAGGATGCCCATGGTGCCCCAGCTGGACCCGGTCGAGAACGCGGTCGCGGCGGCCACGATGAACACCAGCATCGGCAGCAGTCCGGGATGCAGATGTTCACCGACCAGCGACACCAGGTAATCGGCCGTGCCCAGCATGTCGGTAACGCCGGACAGCGCCCAGGCCAGCACCAGGATGAAGATCGCGTAGAGCATCGCACGTGCGCCGGAAAACCAGGCCGCTACGCTTTCATGCAACGACAGCACGCGCTGGCCCACCGACATTGCGATCGCCAGCAGCGATCCGAACAAAGAGCCCCAGATCAGTGACTTGTAAGGGTCGGCCGAACCGACGATGTCGCGCAGCGTGTCGCCCTCGCCGGTGACGAACATGCCCGCCACCACCCCGGTGACCATGGTCAGGATCGGCAGCAGCGCGTTGCGAGCCCGGCAATCGATGCCATCTCCAGGCTGGACGTCGGCCATGTCGTCGGCGGTCTGGTTCGATACGGTGGTGGGGGGAGCGACATGGCCTTCGTGCCGGGCGCGCATCTCGGCCGCATGCATGGGGCCGAAGTCCCGACCCAGTCCGACAACGGCAAACACCAGGGTGAGCGCCAGCAGCGGGTAAAAGCTGTAGGCGATCGAGTTCAGAAATACCATGTAGGCATTCAGTTCCAGGCCGGGAATGCCTGAAATCGCGTCACGGATCAGACCGACTTCGTAGCCGACCCAGGTGGTAACCAGGGCAATCGTTGCGACGGGCGCCGCCGTCGAGTCGACGAGGTAGGCGAGCTTCTCGCGCGAGATCCTGAGGCGGTCCGTGATCGGGCGCATGGTGTTGCCGACCACCAGCGTATTGGCGTAGTCATCGAAAAAGATCGCCAGCCCCATGGCTACCGTAGCAGCCTTGGCGCGTCCGACCGTGTTGGCGAAACCGATGATCCGGTCGACGATGCCCAGCATGCCCCCGTTTCTGGAAATCACACCGACCATGCCGCCGACAAGCAGAGTGAACAACATCACCGCGGCATGTTCCGGTTCGGCGATTGCTCCCAGGATGAAGGTGTCGGCCGTCTGCATCAATGCTTCGAGCGCGCCGAGGGCGGAAAATCCGGCAAGCGCCCAAGCGCCTATCCATATCCCGATAAACAGTGCGGGAATGACCTGCCTGAGTATCAATGCCAGGCCGATCGCAACCAGCGGAGGCAGGACCGATATCCAGCCATGGTTGCTCGGCGCGCTTTCCGCCTGACCCAGGGCCGGTCCGGAAGCAAGCAGGATTATCAGTATTCCGGCGCTAAAAAAAACTAGTCTTATCATTAGCCTGAGGCCATTTGCTTGAGTATTTTATCAGCACTTTCAAAACGTTTCTTCAGTTGGCTTGCTTGGCCGGAATCGTGCGGGAAGCTCTCGAGCCAGCGGCGCTGCAGTTCGGCACGTTCCGAATCCAGGTCGGCCTTCGCGGCACCGCCTCCGAGACGGTTGGAGAGTCGATCGATCTGGTAGTCCATGCGGCGTTGCCGATCTTCTTCCGGGCTGTCCAGGCCTGAAAGGCATTCCATTTCGATCACTATCTGGCGCGCATCTTCGGTTTGTTTTTCGACCTCCCGACCCAGCGCGTCGATGTCGGTGCTCTCGATCATCTGCTCCAGGCGCGCAAGGAGGCGCCGCGCGACCTCGTCGTCCTCAGGAATATCGGGCAGATCTTTCGTCGAGGGACGCCCGTTTCCATCCTGGATGCTTTGCCAGGTGTCTTGCAGCTGCTTGCTCAGGTCGTCCAGGTGCGCGCGCTTGGCCCGAGCCTGCTCCTCGCGCGCGGCCTGAACCTGTTCGCGATAACGGCCGAGGGCGCGCTCGAAGCGTTTGCGAAGGGCCGGCGGCGCGGCGGTGTGCCGGTTGAACTCGTCTTCCAGGCCGGAGACCTGGCCGGTAACCGATTCGGGGTCGTCGACGGCTGCCAGTTCCTCGGCGCGCACACAGATCTGCTTCAGCGCCTCGGCGTGCTCATGCTCGACCTGCTTGCGCTCGTCGCGCTGCTTCTTGAGATCCTCGAACAGCGGATCTATGGGCTCGCGGAATTCGCTCCACAGCTGCTCATCGATCTTCCGTCTGCCGCGACCGACCTTCTTCCATTCGGCCTGCAGTGCCTTGGCCCGGTCTATGGCCACGGCGCTGTCTTTTTCATGTGCGAGCTTTCGCGCTTCGGCGATCAGCCTGCGTTTCTCGTTCTCGGCAGCCTCGAAGTGCCGGTCCAGCGATGCCGATATCGAATCCATAAGCTCACGCAGGGCACCGGCGGCCTTGCCGCGCGCCTTGGGCGGCAGGGTATCCAGGTTGCGAATGGCTTCGCGCGCCGCGCGCTGATAACGAATCAGTTTGTCGTTCGGCGCGTCCGGGTCGCCCGCCACGCGCCTGGCGTCTTCGAGGAATTGCTCTAGCTCCTGGTGTGATTGTTCTCGAACCTCGCTGCGCTTCTCCAGGTACGGACGCGCGGCCTCGAAAGCTTCCTTGCACGCGCGCTGAAACTGGCGCCACTGGCCCTGCGGCGCCGCGAACTTGCGCTTGTCGCCGGGAAGCACTTCGTGGTCATCGAGCTCTTTCCAGCGCTGGCGCAACTCCTTCAGCCGTTCGGTGACCGCATCCGCGTGCAGGTTCTTGGCGTCGATCTCGCCGACCCGCTCGATCAGCCGCTCGCGAAGTTTGTTGTTCGACCAGTGCTGCCAGTCGCGCATTTCCTTGAGCTTTCCGGCCATCCGTGCGATACGCCCGTCGGCATCGTCTGAACGACCGTGTTTGGGCCGCTTGTCGTTCAGGCTGCGGGCCCTGCGGATGGCCTCGTGCGATTGCGCTATATCTCCGGCGGCCAGCACCTGGTCGGCATGGTCCAGCGCGCGTTCGAGTTCAAGCGTCGATTCGGAAGGGGTGGGGGCGCCGCTCTTCGATTTGTTGCTTTCGCTTTCGGCGGTCTTGGCGCTGGGCTTTTGCCGGGTCTGCAAGCGGGCTTGAAGCTCCCCGCACAACGCCCGGAAGCGCTCGCGCATGGCCTCGTCGGCCGGGCTGGGCTTGCGCAGCGTGTTCCAGTGCCTGTCGAATCCCGACATCAGCTTGTTCAATGCATCCGCGGTCTTGTCGCCGGCCGGCTGGGCCGCCATCGCTTGTGCCTGTTCGACCATCCGCGCCAGTTCGCCGTCGCCCGCGTCGGGCGCCTCTGGCACCGCCTCGATTACCGGTGTGCGCGCAGGTCGGGGCTGAAGTGCGCTCTTGATGATTCGCATTGCGCCTTCGAAGCGGCGCGCAAGATGGGGTTCCGGATCAGCCAGCGCCTGCCAGCGTTCGGCAAGCTTTTCCGATTCGGCCTTCCGGTCGCCACTGAATTCGCCCCTGGCCAACTTCTCGGCCTGGCCGATCAACTGGGTGGCCAGTTCGTCGCGCGCATCGTGCCGTCCGGATTCAGATTCGGATTCGAGTTCCGCCAGGCGCCGGATGACGGCCTGGTGCCTGCTCTTGCGTTTCTTGCGCAGCTGGTCGGCGATACGCTTGAGTGTGGAAATCTGCTCCAGGCGGGCCAGAACGGTTTCAGCTATTGCATCATCAGGCTCGGTGACCAGGCAGTCGCCGAGAAAGCCCGGCGAGTTGATGCGGCCGAGCGCGGCAGCGCGCATTTCGGCATCTGCAGCGTTGGCCGCCACCCGGCGAAGGCCTTCCGATGTCTCCAATGCTTCAAGCCATGCCAGCCGATCCGGCAGCTGGTCGCCGGCGGGTTTCTCGCAAACCGATCGCAGGATGAAATGGTCGGCCGCGGTCCGGATCTGCGGGACTGAATCGGCCTCGCGTGCCTTTAACCACGCCGTCTCGTCGCCCATCCGTTTCAGCGCCGCAATCCGGACACTGGCCTCAGGATCCGATGCAGCGATTTCCGCAAGCTTTTCTGAAAGTCTGGGATCGGTGGATCCGGCCACGCTGCGTGCTCGTGCATCGGCGTCCTTGCTCTCCCACGGAGTTCCGAACAGGCGTTCCTTGAAGCTCATTGATTTTTCCCGTCAAGAATGCGTTGTTGGTTGGTTGAGATGCGATTGCTGATTTCAATTGTGCGTCATTTCGGCCGGCACTTGCCGAGCTCTCGAATCCGCTTGCGGGCCCTATCGCTGAGCGCACGGGCTGAACACGTCAGGCGAGCTGCCGAATCATGCTGATGCCTGCCACCCAGGTGCCGACCGCCGAACCGATATTGGACAGAAAGAACACCAGGAAAACCCGCGCGACCCGGTTCTTCCACCAGCCCGACAGCTTGTTGAGGTCATCGCGAAGCGATTCGAAATCGGCGATCTTGGGTTTGCGCAACCAGGCCTCGACGGCCCCGGTGACCATGCCCGCGCCGATCGTTGGATTCAGCGATGTCAGTGGCGCTGCCAGCAGTGCCGTGATAATCGTCAGCGGGTGAGCGCGAGCGCAGGCCGCGCCCACCGCTGACAGGCCGCCGTTGATCGCTACCCAGGTCAGGACCAGGGCCCAGCCAAGTTCGGGGCTGCGCCAAAACCCGACGCCGAATCCCGACACTACCGCGACCAGGATCAGCCATGGGATGGCCTTCCATATTCGCGAAGGCGGCGGAACTTCGTTAAGCGACGTGACCCGGGTCGTTGGATCCGCATCGGATGCCAGCGCACTTGCAGTACCATCGAGATGACCTGCACCGATCACGGCCAATACACGACGGCCCGGGTGACCATTGTTCTCCTGGCGCAGGCGTGCGGCCATGAAATGGTCCCGCTCGGTAATCAGGCTTTCGAAGACCTCGGGTGAGGCCGACGCGAATTCGCTGAACGTCTCCTCGAGGATGTCGCCACGCTTGAGCCGCTCGATGTCTTCCTCGGAGATTTTCTCGCGCGAAAACAGCGAGAAGATCAAGCCGTTGATCATGACCCAGCGTCTCCACCACGACAGGCTGCGGCCGGTGCGCTTGAGCGTGATGCCGATCTCACGATCGATGAGCTGCAACGGAATGCCGACAGCGTCAGCCGTCTCAATGGCGGCCTTCATCTCGGCCCCGGGTTCAATGCCGAATTGTTCGGCGATTCGGCGCTGGTAACCGGCCAGCGCAAGGCTGGCGATCATCATGTTGGCCTTGCCGTCTCGGATGACTGCGAACAGGTCCAGTTCGCGCCAGGCGTCGGTGTCGGTCAGCGTCTTGTGGCGAGATTCGCACAGTTCGACGGCGACGGTGTCGAACTGCCCATGCTCGATGTGATGTCGCACTGCGTCGACGCTGGCCCGCGAGACGTGCGCGGTACCCAACAGCGTGTAGTGAACCCCGTTGTGTTCGACCTCCCGGACCGGTTCGTCGGCGAAGTCATGGGCTTCATCTTCCGTGGCCGGGCCGCGCGGCTCGGCATCGGTGGATTCGGTCATTCGATTGTTTCCGGCCAAAGCGGAGAAGTCTATCAGGGAAATCATATCGAGCCACGGCCGGGGCTTGCGACATGATGAACTGGCGAGGCCGCAGGCAGACGCCCGCATTCCGTGCCGCGGAATGCGGACCCCTGATCTATTGGCGGCGACAATTACTGGATGATGATATACGGATCGAGCGGTGGCCGGCCCGGGTTTTCGAGATCGTGAATCATGTATTTGCAAGGATTCTCTGCCGTGCAGGCACCGCCGTCGGTCCGCACGCGCATTGGCCGATTGCCGCGGTTGACGACAAAATTCATGATGGGCTGGCCGCCTGGATTGACGAAGGGCGACTGTTCCTCGAACTGGATTCTTACCCTTGCGTTGGTGTTGATCAGGATTTCCATGCCCGCGTCGGTCACCAGGGTTTCGGGCTGCGATGCGGGCGGAAGCGACAGATCGTCGGGTACGGCGACTTCGATTCCGCATGCCGGCGGGCAGGTTCTCTGTTGAGCCGACGCCGGCAGGGCGGTCGCCGTCAGCACGACCGCAGCGAACAAGATATGTACCAGGTGAATGCTTCTTTTCATCGTCTAGTTCCTCGGGGTTTCGGCGGATACAGCCGCCGGGGGCTGCAAAAGCGCAGCGAAACGGGGATCGGACCAGGCCGAATCAAGGCGTGGGTCGCTTTGCAGCAAGAATGCCGGCAGGCCTTTGTCAATGGCAATCCGGAACGCACGGATCGCGCCTTCGTTCTCGCCCAGCAAATAGTGGGCGAAACCGGTCATCGTCAGCGCATTGATATTGAGCGCCTGGTAATCGATCAGGCTCGCCAGCGCACCGCGTGCGGCGGCATCTTCGTCCAGTGCGGCGAGGTGCACGGCCAGGGCAGCCCGCGCATCGTGGTCGTTGACGTTGATCGCCAGCCGTTTGCTCGCGGTCGTGATGGTGGCATTGTGATGCGGTGCCGCATCGTCTTCGCGTCCGGGTTGCGTACGCACCGCCCACGCAAGAAAGCCTGTGAAACGGAAGTCGTCCGGCGCCATTTCCACGGCGCGCTCGAACATGGCCTCGGCACGGCTGAACTCGCCGGCAAAAAAGTAGTTGGTGCCGGCGTTCGAATATGCGATCGGGTTGGGTTCGCGCGCTATCGATTGCTCGAACGCGTTTCCGGCCAGCATGAAATCACCCCGGGCGAAATGTATGCCCCCGAGCGTCGAATATGGCTCGGGATGATCGGGATTGAGGAGGATCGCCTGCTGGATCGTCTCGGTTGCCGCGTCCAGCTCGCCGGCATAATAATGCACGATACCGAGTTCCCATCGATAGCGCCAGTAGGCCGGATCCATGTCAATGGCCCAGGTCAGCTCTTTGACGGCCGGTCCGAATTCTCTCTGGGCCCGCAGTGCCGCGCCCAGGCCTGCGTGAGCCTCGGCGTTGTTGGGTTCAAGCTCCAGCGCTTTCCGGAACGCTGCCTCGGCTTCTACGGCCTTTCCGGTCCCCAACTGCAAAGAACCCAGGGCAATCCGCGTTTCGGCGAGTTCGGGATAACGCTGGCGCGTTTGTTCACACCGCTCGAACGCGGCTTCGGCCAATTCCGGTTCGCGCCGGTATTCGTATCGCTCCCAGCTTGCACGGCACAGGCCCGCGGCGGCCAGCCCGAATCCTGGATCCAGAGTCAGCGCCAACTGAAAGCTGTCGATCGCTTCATCGATCTTGCTGCCTGTTCGGTCTCGGAGGTTCGACC
>DATFJJ010000302.1:0-11850 GCA_035269245.1 Wenzhouxiangellaceae bacterium
CGTTCGGCAGAAAGAACAGTTGAAGCGCCTGCGCGCCGAGGTCGACCTGCTGACCCTGACCGCAACGCCGATTCCGCGCACGCTGAACATGTCCATGACCGGCTTGCGCGAGCTTTCGATCATCGCCACGCCACCGTCCCGGCGCATGGCGGTCAAGACCTTCGTTTCCGAATGGGATACGGCCACCATCCGCGATGCCGGCAACCGCGAATTCCAGCGCGGCGGCCAGGTGTATTTCCTGCACAACGACGTCCGCACCCAGCCGCGCATGGCCGAGGATCTGGCAAAACTCTTCCCGCGGGCGCGAATCGGGATTGCCAACGGCCAGATGCCGCCCGGCGAGATGGAGCGCACCATGCGCGACTTCTACCATCGCCGCATCAACCTGCTGGTCGCCAGCACCATCATCGAAAACGGCATCGACGTACCGACCGCCAACACCATTATCATCAACCGTGCCGACAAGTTCGGCCTGGCCCAGATGCACCAGCTGCGCGGGCGGGTCGGCCGCTCGCACCACCTGGCCTACGCCTACCTGGTAACCCCGCCGTGGAAAGCGATGACCACCGACGCACGAAAACGGCTGGAGGCGATTCAGTCGCTGCAGGAGCTCGGCGCGGGATTCACGCTGGCCACCCACGACCTGGAAATCCGCGGCGCCGGCGAACTGCTGGGCGAGGACCAGTCCGGCCAGATCGAGGCGATCGGCTTCCAGCTCTACTCCGAACTGCTCAACCGCACCGTCGAGGCGCTAAAGGCCGGCGTCGAGCCGGACCTGGACGAGCCGGTGGACGTATCTTCGGAAGTCGATCTGCACACCACCGCGATGATCCCGGCCGGCTATCTGCCGGACGTACACCAGCGCCTGGTGCTGTATAAGCGGATAGCACAAGCTCGCACGGGCAAGCAACTCCACGAGCTGCAGGTCGAGATGATCGACCGGTTCGGCCTGCTGCCCGAAGAGGTCAAGAACCTGTTCAGTGCCGCCACCCTGAGACTGGAAGCACGTGCGCTCGGCATTCGCAAGCTCGAGGTCGGTCCGGCCGGCGGGCGCGTGGAATTCCTGCCCAAACCCGACATCGACATGGGCGAAATGATCCGGATGATTCAAAAAGAGGCTCACACCTATTCCCTGCCCGCCCAGGACCGGCTGCGGGTCCAGGGCGAGTTCGAGCGGCTCGAGGACCGGATTGCCGTGGCCGAGAACCTGCTCGAGCGCCTGCGTCCCAAGACCCGTGATGAAAATGCCCCGGGCGCCGCAGTAGCCCGGGCACAGACAAGCTAAACTCGCGGTCATGAGAATCGCGATCGACAAGGGTGTTGCCGGCCTGGCTTTGCTGCTCGCAGCCGCCTCGCTTTCCGCGCAGCAATCTGCATCTCGACAAGCCGACGCGATCGATTATCCGTCCGTTTATCGAGTCGAACTCATCGTGTTCAGCCACGCCGACGGTCGATCCGACCGGACCCGCAGCGCGAGCCCGGCGGACTTTTCCGGGGCGCTGGATCCGCTCCTGATCGCCCAGGCCAATGACATCGCCGAGCGTCAGCTGGCCGCACTTGCAGAGGGGTTGCCGGTCGCGCGGGTTCCCGGAGAAGTCGACGAGACCACACCGAGGCTCGAAACCGACGGGCAGACTCTTCGCCCGATCCCTCCGATGTATTCGGCTCTGGGCGACCTTTCGCGACCGATCCGGCGGGCGATGGAGCGTTTGCTCGACGCCCCCGAATACGATCCGGTGATGGCGCGCGCCTGGATTCAGCTGGCCGATCGCGGCCGGCCGACCGCGACCATGCGCATCCACGACCAGACCGTGGTCGACCTGATCGAACCCGATGAAGACCGGAGCCTGGTGCCGATGCCGCACGTATTGCCTTTCGGTCCACTCGTGGAAACGCCGTCGCCGGCGCTTGATATCTACCGTCTCGACGGCACGCTGCGGCTGCGCCAGCGCCAGTTCCTGCATCTGGACCTGGACCTTGTCTGGCAGACCCGGGCCCGGTCCGTCGCGGACCGGATGCTGCCGGCAGATGAATTGTCCGCGTCCAACCGGCCGGAGTCCGCCGAAGGCGAATGGCGGCTGCACCGGCTCCAGCAGTCACGGATTGTCAAGCCCGGCCGGCTCGAGTACTTCGACTCCAGCCTGTTTGGCGTGCTGGTGTGGATCGAGCGGTTCGGCCGGGTCGAGCCCGAAATCGAACCGCCCGAACCGGACCCGGCCTCATCGAATCCGGCAGAGGCTGAGGAAACAGTCGACCCGGTCACGAATTCCGGTCTTTGACGGTATCATTGACTTCCAGAACTCAAGCTTCGATTCTTCCCCCATGGATTCCAACGCCCTGACCGCACTATCGCCGCTGGACGGCCGCTACGCCCAACGGCTGGCGCCGCTTGCCAGGGTCTTTTCCGAGGCCGGGCTGATCCGGCAGCGCGTGCGGGTGGAGCTGGCGTGGTTCCG
Organism: Wenzhouxiangellaceae bacterium; assembly: GCA_035269245.1. GTDB lineage: Bacteria > Pseudomonadota > Gammaproteobacteria > Xanthomonadales > Wenzhouxiangellaceae. The sequence continues at coordinate 2,457 of DATFJJ010000302.1, forward strand.
GCATCTGGCCGGCGTCCCGAATTTCGATGCGCTGGCACCGCTCGCGCCGGACGACGACGCATTTCTCGATCGGCTGGGCGACGATTTTTCCAATGCCGATGCAGCCGAAGTCAAGGAGATCGAGCGCACCACCAACCATGACGTCAAGGCGGTCGAGTACTGGATCAAGAAGCGCATGGCCGATCGCCCGGGACTGGCCGACAAGCTGGAAATGGTGCACTTTGCCTGCACCTCGGAAGACATCAACAATCTCGCCTACGGCCTGATGCTCAGGCAGTCGCTCGTAGAGGTGCTGGATCCGGTGCTGGCCGAGCTTGATGCGCATCTGGCCGGCATGGCCGAAGCCTATGCCGAGTTACCGATGTTGTCGCGCACCCATGGCCAGAGCGCGTCTCCGACCACCCTCGGCAAGGAAATCGCCAACACGGTGTTCAGGCTGCGCCGGCAGCGCCGTCAGCTCGTGCGGGTCGAGATCAGCGGCAAGATCAATGGCGCCGTGGGCAACTTCAACGCCCACCTGGCGGCCTGCCCCGATGTCGACTGGCCGACCGTCGCGCGCGATTTCGTCGAGCACCTCGGCCTGATCTGGAACCCGTACACCACCCAGATCGAGCCGCACGACATGGTCGCCGAACTGGCCCATTCCCTGATCCGGATCAATACCGTGCTGCTCGATTTCGCCCGGGACAGCTGGGCCTATATCTCGCTGGGCTATTATGCCCAGAAAACCGTGGAAGGCGAAATCGGCTCATCGACCATGCCCCACAAGGTCAACCCGATCGACTTCGAGAACGGCGAGGGCAACCTGGGTCTCGCCAACGCACTGCTGGGCCACCTGGCAGAGAAGCTGCCGGTCTCGCGCTGGCAGCGCGACCTGACCGACTCGACGGTCCAACGTTCCATAGGATCGGCCTTCGGCTACTGCTTGCTGGCATGGAAATCAATCCAGCGCGGACTGGGCAGAATCGAGCCGAATCGCCCGCGGATTGCGGCCGACATCGACAACGCCTGGGAGGTGCTCGCCGAGGCCATCCAGACCGTGATGCGCGTTCACGGCATCGCTGAACCCTATGAAAAGCTCAAGGCGCTTACTCGCGGGCGCACAATTGACGCGGACGGCGTCCGTGAATTCCTGAACGGGCTCGAGCTTCCGGCAGCCGAAAAGCAGCGCCTGCTGGAAATGACGCCGGCAGGCTATACCGGCAACGCGGCGGGCATGGCGCAAGCCATCGGACGGTACACATGAAGACCATCCAGCTCGTGGAATGGAACGGCTTCGACGCGCGGCGCTTCCTGGACGAACACTGGCAGCACACCCCGTTGCTGATCCGCGGCTGGCTCAAGCCGGCTGCGCTGGGCATAGACCAGATCGTCGCCGCCGCCGGAGACGACGATCTGGGCTCGAGACTGGTCGTCGGCTCGTTCGAGAACCTGGACTGGACCCTGGAATACGGTCCGTTTCCCGAGGATGACCTGCCGTCACTGGACCGTCCCTACCAGTCCCTGCTGGTCCAGGACATGGACAAGAAATACTCACAGGTTGCCGAACTGCTGGATGCGTTCAGCTTTCTGCCGAACTGGCTGCTCGACGACGTCATGGTCAGCCAGGCCGGCCCCGGCGGTTCGGTCGGTCCCCACGTGGACGCCTACGACGTGTTCCTGGTCCAGGCCGCCGGCGCGCGTCGATGGGAACTGGCCAGCAGCTTCCAGCCGGACCTCAACGAGGATTTCGAACTGGCCGTCCTGCGCAACTTCAAGGCGGAAGCGAGTTGCGTGGCCGAACCTGGCGACGTGCTTTACGTGCCGCCCGGGGTCGCGCATCACGGCATTGCCCAGCAGAACAGTCAGACCTGGTCGGTCGGGCTGCGCGCGCCCTCTTCGGCCGAACTGCTGTCGGAGCTGGCCGCGTTCCTGGGCGAACACGAGGCGCGACTGCCGCGGCTGAATCCGCTCAAGTACGACACTGAACGCGCCGAGCGCATAGACCAGACCCTGCTGCAGCACGCCCGTCGACTCCTGGCCCAGGCGGTGCAGCTCGACGACGAAGCCCTGGTCAGCTGGCTCGGCCAGACGCTCACCGCGTATCGACAGTGGTCGCCGGGCAGCGGCGACGACAGCGCCCCGGAGATGGACATCGACCCCCCCCTGGTGTTCGCTCCGGGAACTCGTCTGGCCTGGAGCGATTCCGGTCTGCTGTTCGTCAATGGCCAGCAGTGGGCGTGTCCGCCGGAATTCGCCCAGGCACTTTGCCGCTCCTGCCGCATCGAAGAGTGGCCCGAAGACGAAGAGGCGCGCAAGCTGGTCGAGAACCTGATCGAGCAGGACGAATTGATCCGGCCGTGATGCCTGAGGCGGCGAAAGCGGCGCCGCGAGGAACGCATTTTCCCAGCGAACGTTATCCGGCTGTGGCTTAGCAGTTATAATCGAGAATTGGCCAGCGGCAACCCCGGCTCTTGCATTTCCAATGACCGAAGACCTAGAAAGAAAATACCGGACATCGCATTTGTCCGGCCTGAACGCTGCATTCGTCGAACAGCTCTACGAAGAGTACCTCGACGACCCCGAATCAGTGCCCGAATACTGGCGCGACGCTTTTGACGGGTTGCTCAACGGTGCGAATGACGATACCCGTCACCGTTCCATCGCGGCGCATTTCGAGGCGCTGGCGCGACAGCCGGCGGGACAGTCGGCCGGCGCAGGCGCCGAGGACTTCAAGCAGGCCGGCGTGCTGCGGCTGATCAATGCATACCGGGTGCGCGGTCACCAGCGCGCACGGCTCGATCCGCTGGAACTGAGCGACAGGCCCGAAGTGCCCGACCTCGAACTGAAGTTCCACAGTCTTTCCGACGCCGACCTCGATACGCAATTCCACACCGGCAGCCTGGCCGCACCGGATCACCTGAAGCTGTCCGAGATCATCGAGATCTGCCAGCGGACCTATTGCGGCTCCCTCGGCATGGAATACATGCACATCCATGACACCCACCAGCGCCGCTGGTTGCAGCAGCGGCTGGAGCGCGGAACCGGGTCGTTCGAACTTCCCGCAGAAGACCGCACGCGCCTGCTGGAAAAGCTCGGCGCCGCCGAAGGCCTGGAAAAATATCTCCATTCGCGCTACGTCGGTCAGAAACGGTTTTCGCTTGAAGGCGGAGAGAGCCTGATCCCGCTGTTCGACACGCTGATTCGGCATTCGGGCAGCCAGGGCATACGCGAGATGGTCATCGGGATGGCCCACCGCGGCCGGCTGAATGTGCTGGTCAACATCCTGGGCAAGTCTCCGCGCGACCTGTTCGCCGAATTCGAAGGCAAGATTCAGCATGATGATCCCGCGCGCTCCGGCGACGTCAAGTATCACTTGGGCTTCAGCTCCGACATTCTCACGCCCGGCGGCGTGATGCACCTTGCGCTGGCATTCAATCCTTCGCACCTGGAAATCGTCAATCCGGTGGTGGCCGGCTCGGCGCGCGCGCGCCAGAATCGGCTGGCCGATTACGATCACGAACAGGTGCTGCCGGTCCTGGTCCACGGCGACGCCGCCCTGGCCGGCCAGGGCGTGGGCATGGAATTGCTCCAGATGTCGCAGTTGCGCGGCTTCAAGGTCGGCGGGACGTTCCACGTGGTGGTCAACAATCAGATCGGCTTCACCACTTCCAATCCGCTGGACGCACGATCGACGCTGTACTGTACCGACATTGCCAAGATGGTCCAGGCGCCCGTCTTCCACGTCAATGCCGACGACCCGGAAGCCGTGCTGTTCATCACCCGGGTGGCCGCGGACTTTCGCCGCGAGTTCAAGAAGGACGTGTTCGTCGACCTGGTCTGCTACCGCCGGCAGGGTCACAACGAAGCGGACGAACCATCGGCGACCCAGCCGCGCATGTACCAGGTGATACGCAATCTCGATTCGGTTTACAAGCAGTACGCCCGCCGCCTGATAGACGACGATCTGGTCGACGCCGATGAACTCGACGACTGGCAGCAAAGCTACCGCGATCGACTGGACGACGGAGAAACGGTTGTGGAACTCGCCGATGCCGGCGATGCGCTGCAGACTGCCGACTGGTCGCCGTACCTCGATGCCGACTGGCGCACCGACGCCGACACCACGATGCCAGTCGACAGCATCAAGGCGCTTTCGGAGCGTCTGACTACGCTGCCCGATGATTTCGAGGTGCACAAGCAGGTCGCTCGCTTGCTCGAACAGCGGCGCAAGATGGCCGCCGGGGATTCGCCGCTGGACTGGGGCTTTGCCGAAACCATGGCTTACGCCGGACTCCTCGACTCAGGCTACGGCCTGCGACTGGTGGGCCAGGATTCGGGCCGAGGCACATTCTTCCACCGTCACGCCGTGCTGTACAACCAGGAAGACGGTCGCTACATCACGCCGCTTAGCGAAATTGCCGATGATCGCCACAAGGTCGCCATCATCGATTCGCTGCTCAGCGAAGAGGCCGTGCTCGGATTCGAATACGGTTACGCCACCGGTGAACCGGGCTCACTGGTGATATGGGAAGCTCAGTTCGGCGATTTCGTCAACGGTGCCCAAGTGGTCATCGACCAATTCATCACCTCCGGCGAAACCAAGTGGGGCCGGCTGTGCGGACTGGTCATGTACCTGCCGCACGGTTACGAGGGACAGGGGCCGGAACACTCGTCGGCTCGGCTGGAGCGTTTCATGCAGTTATGCTCGGACAATAACATCCAGGTCTGCGTGCCGACGCTTCCCAGCCAGATGTTCCACATGATCCGGCGCCAGATGCTTCGACCTTATCGAAAGCCGCTGGTAGTGTTCACGCCGAAAAGCCTGCTGCGCCATCGCGAGTCGGTTTCCAGCCTCGACGATCTGGCCTCGGGCGGCTTTCAGCTGGTCATCGACGACCCGCAGAAGCCCGGCCCGGAAAAGGTCAAGCGCGTGGTGTTCTGCGCCGGCAAGGTCTTTTTCGACCTTTCCAAGAAGCGCGACGACGAAGACGATACCTTCGACAACATCGCAGTGGTGCGTGTCGAGCAGCTCTATCCGTTCCCCCGTGAGGAACTGACGGAAATCATCGAGCGCTATTCGAACGCCGAAGAAATCGTCTGGTGCCAGGAAGAGCCGATGAACCAGGGCGCATGGTTCCAGATCCGCCACCATCTGCAGGCGTGCATCGGCGACAAGCAGGTGCTGCGCTACGCCGGTCGCCGGCCCTCGGCATCTCCAGCGGTTGGTTACTATCAGGTTCACATCGAACAGCAGAAACGCCTGGTCGAACAGGCGCTTGGCATTCGAGACATCGATTCCGATCAATAACGCGAGTATTTCCAAGGATTTTTCATGAGCACTGAAGTCAAAGTCCCTACCCTGCCCGAATCGGTTTCCGACGCGACCGTCGCAAAATGGCACAAGAAAGCCGGCGACAGCGTCAAGCGTGACGAAAACCTGGTTGACCTGGAAACCGACAAGGTCGTTCTCGAGGTTCCGGCCCCGGCCGACGGGGTGCTCGAGTCCATCGAAGCCGAGGAAGGCGAAACCGTGAATGCCGACGACGTTCTGGGCAAGCTCGCAGAGGGCGAGTCCGGCGGCGATTCGGATTCCGAGGACAAGAAGAAGAAAAAAGAAGACAAAGAAAAGAAGGGCGATAAAGACGAAGAAGACGAGGGCGGGGAGGAAGAGAAGGAAGAGAAGGAAGAGAAGGAAGAGAAGGAAGAGAAGGAGGGGGAGAAGAAGGAGAAGGAAGACGACGAGGACGACAAGAAGAAGGAGAAAGAATCCTCGGAGAGCGAAGAGAAAAAGGAATCCGGCGACGGGAAGACCTCGCACGAAGCGCCCGAAGGCGCAGACAAGCTTGCACCGGCAGTACGCAAGCTTGTGACCGAACACGGCATCGATCCGAGTGAAATCGACGGCACCGGCCGCGACGGCCGGATCACCAAGGCCGACGTACTCCGCCATATCGGCGCCAGCGGGGAAACCGGCGGTGCCCGACCCGAGGAGCGGGTCAAGATGTCGCGTCTGCGCCAGCGCGTTTCAGAACGCATGAAGGAAGCGCAGAACACTGCCGCCATCCTGACATCGTTCAACGAAGTAGACCTGCACGAGGTCGTGCAGATCCGCAACCGCTACAAGGACGCTTTCCAGAAGCGTCACGGCAGCAAGCTGGGCTTCATGTCGTTCTTCGTCAAGGCCTGCTGCGAGGCGCTGGACAAGCATCCGGTAGTCAATGCCTCGGTCGACGGTGACGAGATCGTCTACCACGGCTACCAGGACATCGGCATTGCGGTCTCCACCGATCGCGGCCTGATGGTGCCGGTGTTACGCAACGCCGGCCACATGGGCCTGGCTCAGATCGAGGCGCAGATTGCCGAGTATGCGGAAAAGGCGCGGGCCGGCAAGATTCAACTCGAAGACCTGCAGGGCGGCACATTCTCGATCACCAACGGCGGTGTGTTCGGCTCGCTGCTCTCCACACCGCTGCTCAACCCGCCGCAAAGCGCCATTCTGGGCATGCACACGATCAAGGAACGTCCCGTGGCGATCGACGGCGAAATCGTGGTCAGGCCGATGATGTACATCGCGCTGTCCTACGATCACCGCATCATCGACGGAAAGGACGCGGTTCAATTCCTGGTCGCCGTCAAGGAAGCGCTGGAAGATCCGGCGAGGATGCTTTTAGGCCTCTGAGCGGACAAAGCCGCTCAGAGGCCGGTTTTAGGTTTTAGGGTTTACGGTTTAGGGTTTAGATTTAGGTTTTGAAGTAACGCTTAACACTTAAAACCTAACACTTAAAACCTTCAACCGAACCTTCAACTGAATCCCCGGAACCGGCATTCTTGAAGCTACAAGGCCGACGACCCCAATTTTCAAAATCGGTAACGAATCATGTCAGACAACGAATTCGACGTAATCTTCATCGGTGGCGGTCCGGGCGGCTACGCCGGTGCCATCCGCGCGGCCCAGCTCGGCTTGAAGACAATGCTGATCGACGACCGCAAGGGCGAGGACGGCAAACCGGCGCCGGGCGGCACCTGCCTGAATGTAGGCTGCATTCCTTCGAAGGCGCTGCTGGATTCGTCCAAGCACTTTCACCATATCCAGCACGACTACACGGCCCACGGCATCAACACCGAGGGCGTGTCCATCGACATCGACAAGATGCTCGAGCGCAAACGCAAGGTCGTCAAACAACTCACCGGCGGACTGGTCCAGCTGTTCAAGGCCAACAAGATCGAGTTCGTCAACGGCCGAGGTAAGTTGTTTTCCGAACGCCAGGTGGAAGTCAGTCCAAACGACGGCGACAAGTACACCGCCACGGCGAAGGACGTTGTGCTCGCGGCCGGCTCTGTGCCGTTTTCGATCCCCAACGTCGAGGTCGACAACGAATACATTCTCGACAACGTCGGGGCGCTGGAAATTTCGGAAGTGCCGGAACGCTTCGGCGTCATCGGCGCCGGCGTCATCGGTCTGGAAATGGGTAGTGTCTGGAGCCGGCTCGGGGCGGAAGCAGTTCTTTTCGAAGCGCTTGACGATTTCCTGCCGGCCATAGACCGTGATATGGCCAAGGTCGCACAGCGTGAATTCAAGAAGCAAAAGCTCGATATTCGCATGGGTTGCAAGGTCAGCGGCGCCGAAGTGTCAGACGGCAAAGTCAAGCTCAGCTACAGCGACGGCAAGGAAGACCACGAAGAAGTGTTCGATCGCCTGCTGGTGGCGGTGGGCCGCAAGGCGGCGACCGACAACCTGGTGGCCGACGACAGCGGCGTGGAGCTGACCGAACGAGGAAAGATCAAGGTCGACGGACACTGCCGCACCAGTGCGGACAAAATCTGGGCCATCGGCGACCTGGTGCGCGGCCCGATGCTGGCGCACAAGGCTTCCGAGGAAGGCATTGCCGTGGCCGAATCGATCGCCGGCCAGGCCGGCCACATCAACCTCGAGACGGTGCCGTGGGTGATCTATACCGACCCGGAAATCGCTTGGGTGGGCAAGACCGAAGCCCAGCTCGAGGAAGAAGGCATCGAATACCGCACCGGCGCATTCCCGTTCGCCGCCACCGGCCGCGGGCTCGCCATGGGCAACGCCACCGGGCAGGTCAAGATCCTTGCCGACGCCGAAACCGACGAACTGCTGGGCTGCCAGATCGTGGGCTCCTACGCCTCGGAATTCATCGGCGAAGTCGTGGTAGCCATGGAGTTCAACGGCTCTGCCGAAGATCTGGCGCGCATCGTCCACGCCCACCCGACGCTGTCGGAAGCCGTGCACGAAGCCGCGCTGGCCGTCGACAAGCGGGCAATCCACAAGGCGAACTAGGCCGCGCCGCCGGGGCGGCCGGTTTCCGGTTTCCGGTTTCCGGGTTCGGGTTTCCGGAAACCCGAGGGTCGGAGGTCGGAGACGAACCCTTCGCCGGCGAGGCCGGCTCCCACACCCGTAGCCGCTGCTGCTACGGCCCTGGCGCCGAAGCTCGCTACGGGTGTGGGCGCTTGCCTGCAAGCGAAGATTTTCCGGAAACCCGAACCCGGAACCCGGAAACCGTTATCCTTTTCGAATCCCCAATCGAAGGCCGCCGCCATGTCCGCCAACGTTCCCGATACGTTCAAAGCCCTCCGCATCTTCGACGATGAAAACGGCTACCGGGCCGAGATCGTCGAGCAGACAATCGAGGACCAGTCCGAAGGCGACGTCGTCATCCGGGTGGCGTGGTCGGGCATCAACTACAAGGATGCGCTGGCGGGCACCGGCAAGGGAAAGATTCTTCGCGAATTTCCGCTCAACGGCGGCATCGACGCTGCCGGTACCGTGGTCCAGTCTGAAAACAGCGATTTCAACGAGGGCGACGATGTCCTGATTACCGGCTGCGGACTCTCGGAGACTCGCGACGGCGGCTACAGCGAGTACCTGCGGGTGCCGTCGAGGTGGCTGGTACCGCTTCCGAAAGGCCTGTCGCTTCGCGAAGCCATGTTGCTCGGCACCGCCGGTTTCACCGCGGCGCTCAGCCTTTGGCGCATGGAAGCCAACGGGCAGACGCCGGACATGGGACCGATCGTGGTCACCGGCGCATCGGGTGGCGTCGGCTCGATTGCAATCGACATCCTCACGCGGGCTGGCTACGAGGCGCACGCGATCTCGGGCAAGGTCGATCAATTCGAGTGGCTGAGATCGCTGGGCGCGAAACAGTGCGTCAGCCGCAACGAACTTTACTGGAGCGAGAAGCCCCTGGATTCGACGCATTGGGCCGGGGCCATCGACAATGTGGGCGGCGACATGCTGTCCGGACTCACCCGGGTCATCAAACCCTGGGGATCGATCGCTTCCTGCGGAATGGCCGGCGGCATCGGCGTCAAGACCACGGTGATGCCGTTCATCATCCGCGGCATCGGCTTGCTGGGCATTAACTCCGCAGGCTGCCCTTACGCCATT
>DATFJJ010000303.1:0-2411 GCA_035269245.1 Wenzhouxiangellaceae bacterium
CCGCTTCGGCCGGGCTGGCTGGGTCGAGGTAGCCGGCCGGGTTGCCGATCAGCGCGTTCCACCACTGGCGCTGGTGCACCACGGAAGCCGGTTTCGCGGGGGGCAGTTCGAGGATCTCCTCGCCACCGGCCGCGATCAGCGTCGCGGTCTCTTCCGCTGCCGGCCAGGCCAGGCGCCATGCGTGATCGGCTTCATCGACGGGTATCGATTCGGCTTGCGCCCCCGCCCACCGCCAGCTCGCCGGTTCGGCATCCGCTACGGCGGTCACTCGCACTTCCACCGTTGACCCGGCCGACGGCACGGCCACACCGTACGCGTTCGATATCCACACCAGCACGAACAGCACGGGCACGCCGGCCAGCAGCGCCGGCCCCAGCGCGAGCATGAGCTGGCGCCCGGCAAGGCTGAAATTCTCGCGGATCAGCGGCACCAGCCCGCCGAAGTCGCCGTCGTAATTCGACAGCTTCTTCTGAACCGCTTTGATCTTCGGCTTGAGCGCGGCCATTTCGTCCTGGTTTGAAAACCGGCGGTAGACCCACATCGTCAGCCAGGAAGAGAACAGCGCCCAGAATGCCAGCACCACCGGCTCGGGCAGGATCGAGACCAGCGGTTGGTTGATCAGGCCGAAGACTACGCCCGGCCAGTCGAGTACGCCGCGCTCCATCAGTGCACACGGCCTTCGGCCAGCGACCAGACATCCTTGATCGAGAGCACGTCGCGATCGGGCTTGAACGTCGAAAACAATACACCGGGTACGAGGTGCGGGTCGATGCAGTGATCGCCCGACCATTTCTGCGCGTTGGGCTCGATCAGCGCACCGGGCACCGCGCCCAGGGTCGTCTGCCAGGACGCCCGGTAGCCGCGCTGATAGCCGACTACCAGGTCCGGCGTCTCGTCGTTGTCTTCGGCGCCGGGATAAATCTCCAGCCCGTCGAACACCCGGCGGACGACGGAATCGCCGGTTTCGGCTTCGTTCCACGATTCAAGCGCGGAAGCCAGTTCACGCTTCAGTGCCTGGACCTCATCATCTTCCACGATGCCCTGGGACTCCCGGCCTGCGCGGTTGATGAACACCCCGTTGAGACCCAGCGCGTAGGCGCGCGATCGGCTCCAGTCGACAGTGGAGAACACGACATCGGATTCGCTCTGGCCTTCTTCGAGCACCAGGTAGCCGCTGTCGGTCAGCCAGCGGTTGAGGTGCACGGCTTTCCTGAACGGCGCAAAGCCGTGATCGCTGATCACCAGCAGTTCGTCTTCGGATGCCAGCCGGTCCATCGTCTCGCCGAGGATGCGGTCGGCCTCGGTGTAGATCCACTCGATGGAATCGCGGTGCTCGGGCAAGGTGTCCTCAAAGCGCGGGTGCTCGGGGTCTAGCCCGCGGTAGAACATGTGGCTGACGCGGTCGGTCTGCACGAATACGCCGACCACCAGCTCGCTGTCATTGCGGTCCAGTGTGTCGTACCACATGGCTTCTCGTTCGGCCAGAATGGTCTTTTCCATTTCCAGCCAGGCCGCGTCCGAAATGTGCTCCTCGTTGAGCGACCACGTCTCCTCGGGCATGCCGATCGTGTGGTACAGCCCGATGCGCTCGGCAAGCTCGGCGGCGTATTCGGGCGGGGAGGAAATCGGTACCGCCGGGCTCACGGGATCGATCTGGATCGGCGAGACGTAGAGCCGCGGGCGCGGGTAATCCTGCACCAGCAGCATGCGCACGGTGCCGGTGACGTTGACCGGCCCGGTCACGTCGAACTTCACGCGTACCCAGTCCGACCACTCGCCGGGCAGCAGTTCGGTCTCGACGTCGCCCAGCGTGATCCGCGCCCCGGGTTCTGCGGGCGCAATGGTCAACGGTGCCTGCATCGGCTCGGCCTCGACACGCAACGGGTCGGGAGGGCCTTCCAGCACGCTTTCGATAGTGCCGTCGCGGCCCGGGCGCACCCGGACGACGCGCGTGCTCGAGCCGGAATTCTGCATGCGCGTCGTGGTGTAGAACGTGTAAGTGCCTTGCGTACCCAGCAGGTCGGGCACGCCCATGCCTGAAAGCATTCGGTGGATGTCGTCGGGCGGGTAGGTGACCGGCACGCGCAGCACCGAAGCGCGCTTGCCCTGCTGCTCGGCCTCGGTCCAGAACGGCACGCCCTGCCGGCGGTTGACAACCTGGCCTTCGTCCAGCGGAATGCTCAGGCCGAATAGGTCGAGATGGCTCTCGGGCGGAATGTTCTCCGAAATGGAAAACTGCGGGCCATAGGTTTCGGGGTCACGACGCAGGAAATCGAAAATGCCGTGAGCGCCGGCATGCTCGCCGGTCGCGAAATCCGACCAGGCGACCGGCGATTGCGGCGGGTTGCTGGTGCCCAGCGGCTGGAAATGCCCGGATTCGGCCAGCCGGCTGAAGTTCGGCAGCTTGCCTT
>DATFJJ010000304.1:0-7091 GCA_035269245.1 Wenzhouxiangellaceae bacterium
CATGCGCATGGTCGTCGAGCTCAAGCGCGGCGAAGTCGGCGAGATCGTGCTCAACAACCTGCTCCAGAACACCCAGATGCAATGCGTGTTCGGCATCAATATGGTCGCATTGGTCGATAATCAGCCGAAGCTGCTCAACATCCGCCAGGTACTGCAGGCGTTCCTGGCGCATCGACGCGACGTGGTCACCCGTCGTACGTTGTTCGAATTGCGCAAGTCGCGCGACCGGGCCCATACCCTTGAAGGGCTGACCGTCGCGCTGGCAAATCTCGACGAAATCATCGCGCTGATCAAGAAATCCTCGACGCCCGCCGATGCACGTGAAGCGTTGCAAGGCCGGCGTTGGGAGCCCGGCCCCGTGGCTGCACTGCTGGGACAGGCGGGCGCGGAACTGTCGCGTCCCGAAGATCTGCTGCCCGAATTCGGACTCGGAGAGGACGGTTACCAGCTTTCCCCGACGCAGGCCCAGGCGATCCTCGACCTGCGGCTGCAGAAACTCACCGGCCTTGAGCAGGAGAAGCTTTCCGACGAATATCGCGAAATTCTCGAGCAGATCCGCGAGCTGATTCGCATCCTTTCCGAGCCCGATGCGCTGATGACCGTTATCCGGGAGGAACTGGAAGCCATCCGCGACGGTTTCGGCGACCAGCGCCGGACCGAGATCGTGGCCGATCAACTCGATCTGACGATGGAAGACCTGATCACGCCCGAGGACGTGGTGGTTACGCTTTCGCACGGAGGCTACGCCAAGTACCAGCCGCTTGACCGGTATCGAAGCCAGAAACGCGGCGGCCGCGGGCGCAGCGCAACCAAGACCAAGAACGAGGATTTCGTCGAACGGTTCTGGGTCACCAACACTCACGACACGCTGCTGGTCTTCACCAGCGCCGGCAAGGTCTACAAGACCAAGGTCTACGAATTGCCGCAGGCCGGGCACAGCAGCCGCGGCCGGCCGATGGTGAACCTGCTGCCGCTGGATGAAGGTGAGCGCATCAACGCCGTGCTGCCGACCCGTGAATTTCCCGACGACTGGTTCGTGTTCTTCGCCACGCGCTCGGGCCGGGTCAAGAAAACGCCGCTATCCGATTTCGCGCATATCCGATCCAACGGCATCTGGGCGATCGAACTGGAAGGCGAGGATGAACTTGTCGACGTGGCCTTTACCGACGGCACGCGCAACATCCTGCTGTTCTCGTCGGCCGGCAAGGCCATTCGATTCCACGAGTCCGGCGTGCGCGCCATGGGCCGCCAGACCCGCGGCGTGGTCGGTATTCGGCTGAAGCCGGAGCAACAGGTCGTCTCGATGCTGGTCGCCGACGACGGAGACGTGCTGCTGGCGACCGCCCACGGCTACGGCAAGCGGACGGCCCTGGAAGAGTTTCCGGTCTACAACAGGGGTGGCCAGGGCGTCATCGGCATCCAGACCTCGGGTCGTAACGGCGAACTGGTCTCCGCGCTGGTGGTCAGCGAAGAGGACGACGTCATGCTGACATCCAACGCCGGTACGCTGGTGCGCACTTCGGCCGCCGAGATCTCACGACTTGGGCGCAATACCCAGGGCGTCACGCTGATTCGCCTGGGCGATGATGAGCAGCTGATCGGTCTGGCGAGGATTGCCGTTTCCGACGACGATGCAGAAGTGGAAGAGCAAGAGCAAGAGCAAGAGGTCCCCTCCGAATAAGGTTGGTGGAAATCTGCGATTAGCCCTGCAGCAAGTTCGCCGTAAAGCATCTCCAGAGCACCTGTCGGCCTCCCGGCCGGCAGGGCATCCCATTCTTTCCTTGCAATGATCTGTTGTCCATTTGGCAGTGGACCGCGCGAAAAGTCCTGAAACCGCGGCCGAGTCTCAGGCCTGGCGCGGCCGTCATGAAAGCCAGCATTCAGCAGCCGGATTGCTGACCCCAGGATCCCCGACTGCGGCGACCCGACCCGGGCTACACAGGGGTCGTGAAATCTTCACTCCATTCGACTTTCGACTAGAATCCCGTTTTCCAGCGTGCGATGCACCGGGCAGCGGTCGGCGATCTCCAGCATGCGAGCGCGCTGATCGTCGTCCAGATTGCCTTCTATCGCGATCACGCGCTGCAGACGATCTATCTTGCGCTTCGAATCCTCGCAGTCCGTGCAGTCGTCGGCATGCACGCGATCATGGATGACCTCGCAGGTCACGAGCTCGATGTCCAGTTTCTTTTGGCGAGCGTACATATTCAGGGTCATGACGGTACACGTGCCCAGCGCGCTTGCCAGGTAGCGGTACGGATCAGGACCCTGGTCCTCGCCGCCGTGCCGCTCGGGTTCGTCGGCCAGCAGTTCATGGCGCCCGGCCTGAACGCGACATAGAAACTTGTCGGCGGTTCTGCCAAAGACCTTGACGCTCTCGACCGGCTCGCGTCTATCCAGCTCCAGGAAGCGGCTGGCCCATGCGGAGATCACCTGACCGGCATATCGCGAATCGGCGTTATTCGAGAGAAGGTGATCGGCGTTGTCCAGGCTGACGAAGCTCTTGGGGTGCAGCGCTGCGGCAAAGATTTTCTGTGCGTTTTCGATTCCGACGGTCTTGTCCACCGGAGAGTGAAGGATCAGCAGCGCGCGTCTGAGTTTCTTGAGCCGTTCTTCGATCGAATGGCTGCGGGCGTCTTCGACGAAATCCCTGCGAATTCGAAACGGCCGGCCGGCGAGCTTTACTTCGGCGCTGCCCTCGGCCTCGATCTGATCGAGGTCCTCACCGAATTGCGTGAGGATATGATCGGCGCTGGAAGGCGCGGCCAGCGTGGCTACCGCCCGTACGCTTTGGAGTCGTTCGGCCACTGCCAGCGCGGCCGCTCCGCCCAGCGAATGACCGACCAGGAGCTGAGGCGAATCCAGTTCGTCGGCCACCCAGGCTGCGGCATCCTCCAGGTCGTCGAGATTGCTGGAGAAATCGGTATCGGAAAAATCCCCTTCGCTTTCGCCCAGCCCGGTGAAATCGAATCGCAGCACGGCGAAGCCGGCATCGGCCAGTGCCCTGCTGATATTGCGTGCGGCCTTGATATTGCGCGTGCAGGTAAAGCAATGAGCGAAAAGAGCGGTGGCCTGCCAGGCGCCACCGGGCGGCAGTTCCAGGTTGCCGGTTAGCGTGATGCCCTGGCGATTGGTAAACCTGATCTTTGTCATGCAATGCTGTCCCGGAATGGTCGGTATTATCGAGAAGTGTAGCAATCTGGCGAGATCTTATTGCACGAGGTGCCGGATGCCGCCGCAGCAGCCTTATCCTTATCGGGCGAGTCTCCATTGAAGTCCGCCGAAGAGGGGATCGAGCAAATGCCGGGTCAGTTGCTGGCCGAAACTTAAACCTGAAACCGATGGAATCATGACTCGGAAAGCCTTCACCACGCAGTTTCTGATCCTCGCGCTGCTGCTTTTTGCGCCGCCGGTCTGGTCCCAGCAGGTCTGGTTGATGACATACGGCACAGGCGAGCGGGTGGAAGAACAGTTCGGGCACAACGCGATCTGGATTCGCGATCCGGCGCGGGGCATCGACCAGGTCTATAACTTCGGTTTCTTCGACTTCGACAAACCGGGCTTCTACAGGGAATACCTGTTCGGGGAAATGGTGTATTTCGCGCTGGCCAGAAGTCCCGAGGAAGAGCTGTCCTACTATCGCTGGCGCGACCGAAGCGTTCGGGCCCAGCTGCTGAATCTCTCGCCGGAAAGGATTCGGCGCCTGACCGACTGGTTGGAGGCGAGGGTCCAGCCCGAAACCCGGGATTTCCGTTACGACTACTACTTCAACAACTGCTCCAACCGAGTGCGCGACGCGCTCGATTTCGCGCTCGACGGCGCATTGTCCGAGTATTCCAGGCCGTTACCGGCCAGCGCCGACTTTCGTACCCATACCCGCCGCCTGGTCCAGGACGATTTTCCGCTGTATCTCGGTATCGAGGCCGGTCTCGGGCGCATGGCGGACAGGCCGCGATCGCTATGGGAAGAAATGTTCCTGCCTGTGGTGGTGGCCGAGACGGTCCCGCTGATGAGCATCAAGACAGCCGGCGGCGAGACAGAACCGCTGGTCGTCGACGACCGCATGCTTTACGAGTCCGGGCGGCAAGTGCCGCCGGACGCGCCGGCGTTCCATGCGCCAGCCTTCCTGGCACTGGGCTTGGCGAGCGTCCTTCTGATCGTGATACCGGTGGTTGTATTCCGTTCGCGCATGCCGGCGTTGCTGGGTGCGCGCTTCTGGATTGTCGTTTCGGCACTCGGCGGCGGAATGCTTTTGTTCCTGTGGCTGTTCACGGCGCACGAGGCCGCCTGGCGCAACGAGAACCTGCTCCTGTTGAGCCCGCTTGCACTGCTCTTGTGGCGTTTTCGCGGCGGTATCGTCGAGCGCGGCGCGGCACTGCTGATGATCGCCGGTCTGGTCGGCGCGTTCGTGCTCAAGCTGCTTCCGGGCGCTCAATGGAACTACGACATGATGCTGTGGCTCGTTCCGGCGCAGGTCGCGCTGCTCTGGACCTGGTATCGGGAAGTCCGCCAAAGCACCTGACAACGGAAAGGCCAGAACCTCTGGACAGCTCTGCGCGGGAGAAATGCATGGACAAAAGTCCAGGCGAGTTCTCGCGAAGTGTCCGGCCCCGCGGCCCCGCGCCGAAACGCACCAGCAAGCCTGACTTTTCTCTGAGCCTCTGCGTCTCTGCGCGAAATTCAGGTTATGGTTTTCCTGGCGGTTTTGCGGCTTCGCAAGAGCTTCCTTCAATAAAAAACGCCCCGGCGCGTGGCCGGGGCGGTGAGGCTTGCGGTCGCGCACTCGCGGCCCTGTTTATGCTCGTATTCTTATTGTTTGTGCCTGCCCGCGTCGGCTTCGAATGCGCCGGGTTCGTCTTCGCGGGTGTAGTCCTCGGGCTTCTCCTCCAGACCGGCCATCTTTTTCAGATAGGGCGTTGCAATCAGGAAAGCGATGCCCACTGCACCGCAGAAGATCACGATCTGGCGGAAGCGTTCCGGGAACTCGGAGACGTCGTCGCCGTTGAACTCGCCGGCCAGCAGTCCGGCGAGCAGATTGCCTAATGCGGCGCCGAAGAACCACATGCCCATCATCTGGCTGTAATAGGCGCGCGGCGCGAGCTTGGACGTCGCCGACAGTCCGATCGGGCTCAGGCAAAGCTCGCCGGTGGTGTGGAACAGGTAGGTCAGAAGCAACCAGGTGGGCAGCACCTGGTCGCCGTCCTGGATCAGCGATGCGGCGAACCACATGAAGCCGAAGCCCAGGCCGAGCTGTAGGAATCCGAGCGCGAACTTGAGCGGAATGGATGGGTCCATGTTCCGGCGCCCGAGGTTGATCCACAATGCCGAGAAGAATGGTGCGAAGATCAGTATGTACAGCGGGTTCAGCGACTGGAACCATTCGGCCGGAATGACGATGCCCAGCATTTCACGTGCCGTGTACCGCTCGGCGAACAGGTTGAGCGACGATCCGGCCTGTTCGAACCCCGACCAGAACAGTGCGGCGCCGATGAACAGCGCGACCAGCACAATCACGCGACGGCGCTCGAGTGCCGTGAGCGCCTTGTCCAGCAGCACGCGGCCGAAGAACAGCGCTGCAACGCCGACGATCACGTAGACACTGACCTCGGAGAGGCTTCGCGCATTGATGGAGATGACTTCTTCGAGCCCGAGCAGCGCGATCAGGAACAGGATTGCCGTACCTGCGTAGATGGCCAGTTTCATGTTGCGCGTGCGGCCTTCCTGGCCCGGTGGCGTCGGGTTGGGGAGCTTGCCGAAATCGCCAAGGTGCTTCTGAGTGGCTCGATAAACCACCAGACCGGCGATCATGCCGACAGCGGCTGCGGCGAAGCCCCAGTGCCAGCCATAGTCGACGCGCAGCCAGCCGCAGATCAGCGGGCCCAGAAACGCCCCGACGTTGATGCCCATGTAGTACAGCACGTAGCCGGCATCACGGCGCGATCCACCTTCGGGATACAGCTCGCCGACGCAGCTCGAAATGTTGGGTTTGAGCAACCCGGTGCCGACGACAATCAGGATCAGACCGAAGAAAAAGCCGTAATGCTCGCCGACCAGTCCGATCCCCGGCAGAGACAGCACTATATGACCGGCAGCGATGATGATTCCACCGTACCAGACGGCGTTCTGCTGGCCGAACACGCGGTCGGCCAGCCAGCCGCCCGGCAGCGCGGCCAGGTAGACGCCGGCGGTGTAAAGGCCGTAGACGGCCGTTGCCGTCGGGTCGTCGAAACCGAGCCCGCCCTCGGCGGCCGTGGCGACCATGAACAGCACCAGCAGGGCGCGCATGCCGTAGTAGCTGAAGCGCTCCCAGAGTTCGGTGAAGAACAGGGTGCCCAGGCCGGCCGGGTGGCCAAAGAAGGTCTTGCCGGGTGTGCCGGCGGCGGGTGAGGTTTGATTCATTGGCAGATCCCCGAAATGGTTATTTGAATTGTGTGGTGAAAACGCAGCGCTACAACATGCCCGAAAACCCGCGACCGTGTCAACCTGAAACGAGGCTCACCACGATTTTTCGGGCGTGCGGCCGGGCGCGGTGTTCCCACAGGAACAAGCCCTGCCACGTGCCGAGACAGAGTGCTCCCGCATCGACCGGGATCGTGATGCTGGTCTGCGTAAGCACACACCTGACGTGCGCGGACATGTCGTCGGGCCCCTCGGCCGTATGGCTGTAACGCGAATCGCCATCGGGTGCGAGATCCGAAATGACGGTCTCCAGGTCAGCGAGCACGTCGGGATCCGCGTTTTCGGTGATTACCAGAGACGCCGAGGTGTGCAGGATGAACACGTTGCATAGCCCTTCGCGAAGACCGGAGCGCGCGACGACTTTGTCGACCTGACCGGTAATCTCGGTAAAGCCGCGGCCGCGGGTAGCGACTTCGAGCGTTTCCCGGTGCATTCAGGCCGCTTCCCCGCAGGCGTTCGCGTTGTCCATCGCGCCCAGCACCTTTTCGACTACGCCGGCAAGATCGGGCACCCAGCGCAGCACCACGACCAGGTCGTTGCATTCGTCGACATAGATGTAGTTGCCGCCGAAGCCGGCCGCCCAGTAGGCGGATTCGGGTGCGGCCGGAACGGCTTCCCGGTCGGTGTTGAGC
>DATFJJ010000305.1:0-7162 GCA_035269245.1 Wenzhouxiangellaceae bacterium
CCAGAGCGCCGCTGCGCGCAAGGCTCGCTCGACTACCTCGGCCAGTTTGCGCTTGTCGTTCACGCCCTGCAAGCGCAGACCGTAGGCGACATTCTCGAAAATCGATTTCGGAAATGGATTCGGCTTCTGGAACACCATTCCGACGCGTCTGCGATGTTCGGCCACGTCGACATCCTTGGCGTAGATGTTCTTGCCGTCGATCAGGATTTCGCCGTCTATGCGGCAGATGTCTATCAGATCGTTCATCCGGTTGAAGCATCTCAAAAGGGTCGACTTCCCGCAGCCGCTGGGGCCGATGAAGGCCGTTACGCGATTGTGTGCGATCTTCAGGTTGACGCCCTTAAGCGCCTGATCGTTGCCGTAATAGAGGTCCAGGTCGCGCACCTCGATGCTGATCTTCTCGCGCGCGATCTCCAGCGGCTGGCGGTCGTCGTCGAAGATCCCGGAAGAAACAGTCGGGGCGGGCGTGGCTTGATCGTTCATGACAACATTTTCCATATCGGTGTGGCCTCAATCGCCTTCGGCGCGATATTTTTCGCGCAGACGATTGCGGATCGCAATTGCAGAAAGATTCAGAATGAGGATCAACAGCACCAG
Organism: Wenzhouxiangellaceae bacterium; assembly: GCA_035269245.1. Classification (GTDB taxonomy): domain Bacteria; phylum Pseudomonadota; class Gammaproteobacteria; order Xanthomonadales; family Wenzhouxiangellaceae. The sequence continues at coordinate 598 of DATFJJ010000305.1, forward strand.
CGTCAGCGCCGTAGCGTATACCAGCGGTCTGGCCGCTTCAACGTTGGGACTCTGGAAGCCTACGTCATAAATGTGGAAGCCAAGGTGCATGATCTTGCGCTCCAGGTGCACGTAGGGAAACTCGCCGTCCACCGGCAGGCTGGGTGCCAGCTTCACGACACCTACCAGCATCAGCGGCGCGACTTCTCCGGCCGCGCGGGCCACAGCCAGGATCAGCCCGGTCATCATGGCCGGCGCCGACAGCGGCACCACCACCTTCCACAAAGTTTCCCACTTGGTCGCGCCCAGCGCCAGCGAACCTTCCCGAATCGTTCGGGGAATTCGCGCCAGGCCTTCCTCGGTGGAAACGATCACCACAGGCAGCGTCAGAAGCGCCAGCGTCAAAGAGGCCCAGAACAGGCCGGGCGTGCCGAAGGTGGGCGCCGGCAAGCGCTCGGGGTAGAACAAATCATCGATGGTGCCTCCGAGCAGGTAGACGAAGAAGCCCAGGCCGAACACCCCGAAGACTATCGAGGGCACCCCGGCAAGGTTGTATACCGAAACCCGGATCAACTTCAGGATCACCCCCTGACGCGCGTATTCGCGCAGGTAGATCGCGGCCAGCACGCCGAACGGGGTGACCAGCACCGACATGATCAGCACCATGGTCACGGTGCCGAAAATGGCCGGGAAGATGCCGCCCTCGGTGTTGGCCTCACGCGGATAGCCTGACAGGAAATCGCCGATTCGATGGCCGTAGAAACCGATCTTTCCGAACAGCCCCATCGCGTTGTTGCGCGAAGCCATCACGATATTGTTGAGCTGAATGCGCACTTCGCGACCCGATGCGGTCTCGGCGATCAGTACGTCGCGCTCGCTCTGATCCATCAGCTCGCGCCGCTCGGCCTGTATGTCCTCGAACCTGCGATCCAACTCGGCCTGGCGAGCAGCGAAATCGGCTTCGGCCGCGGCCAGCTCTGCGCCCGAGATGCCCTGCAGCTCGAGGGCTTTGCGCTCCAGCCGCAGTTTCTCCATCGCGGAATTGATGCGCCCGATCTCGACCCGCTCCAGCGTCTGGATGCGCTGGTGCAGCTCGTTGGCGCGATCGATGGCCTGCTGCATCTCCGACCATAGCCCCTCGCCGCGTACCGCGATCTCGCCGGCGCGCTCCAGCGCCACGGCAAAACCATAGAAGTTGCCCCATTCGCGCCGCTCGATCCGAAGCGCATCGTCCGGGTAGCGCAATTCGCCCAGCGCCGAATCGAGGTACCAGACGAAGTCGCGGCCGGTCAGGTCGCGATTGCCCACTTTGATCAGATGACGCGTGACCAGCGTCTGGTCCGCCGGTATGTCCTGCCCGGATTCGCGAACGCGCTGCGCCGGCAATGTTTCCGAGCGCACCATGATGCCCAGGATGGAATCGCTTTCGCCCTCGGCCGTGGTCACGCTGGTGGCCATTATGGGTGCCGGCCAGAAATGACCGAATCCGCGCACGGCGATCAGCATCAGAAGCCCGACGACCATGATCAGCGAGATCGCCAGACCGCCGCCGATCATCCAGATCCACGGATCGCCCGATTTGAACCACTGGCGCATTGAAGTTCGATTGCTCATAAGCTGCTGTACCGCTCGCGCAGGCGCTGGCGAACCACTTCGGCGATGGTGTTGACCAGGAAGGTGATTGCGAACAACACCAGACCGGCCAAAAAGAGAATGCGGAAATGCGTGGAATTGACCGCGGTCTCGGGCAATTCCACTGCGATATTGGCCGAAAGCGTGCGCATCCCCTCGAAAATGTTGAAGTTCACCACTGGACTGTTGCCGGTGGCCATCAGCACGATCATGGTTTCGCCCACGGCGCGACCGAAGCCGATCATCACGGCCGAGAAAATGCCCGGGCTGGCGGTCAGCAGCACCACGCGCGTGACTGTCTGCCAGGAGGTCGCGCCCAGCGCCAGCGAACCCTGGGTGAGGTGCCGCGGCACGGTGAATACCGCGTCCTCTGCAATCGAGAAGATCGTCGGAATCACCGCAAAACCCATCGCGATGCCCACGACCAGGGCATTGCGCTGATCGTAGGTGATGCCGATGTCGGTAAACCATTGACGCATCGAGCCTTCAAATAACCAGATCTCGATCAACGGCGATAACGATACCAGTGCCCAGACCACCAGCGCGATCACCGGCAGCAGGGCAATGGCTTCCCAGCCCGGCGGCACCGACGCGCGCACCGATTGCGGCAGGCGGCTGAATGCCCACGCGATGGCAAGGAACGAAAGCGGCAGTCCGATCAGCACCGTGAACACGGCCGGAATGTGGTTTTCCAGGAACGGCGCCAGCCACAGACCTGCCAGGAACCCGAGGATGACGGTCGGCAGCGCCTCCATCACCTCGATGGTGGGCTTGACGTAGCCTCGCAGCTTCGGCGCCATGAAATAGGCGGTGTAAATGGCGCCGGCGATCGCCAGCGGCATGGCGAATAGCATCGCGAACAGCGCCGCCTTCAGCGTTCCGACCGTCAGGGGAATCATCGAGTACTTGGGCTCGAAACTGTCGGCGCCGCTGGACGCCTGCCAGACGTAATCAGGATCCTGGCGTCCCTCGTACCAGACCTTTCCCCAGAGCGCCTTCAGGGACACCTCGGGATGCTGGTTCCAGACATCGAACCGCAGAATGCGGCCCGAGTCGTCTTCGGCGATTACCACGTCGTCGACCGGCGAAATGCCGACCGATCGAAGCGGCGTATCGCTGACCTGCTCCAGGTACAGCGTCCGCGCCGACGTGCCGTAGTGCAGCCCCAGGCCGCCGGCGTCGTCGACCACGGCGAAGCCCTTGCGCGTGTACTCGGGCTGAATCCGCGTAATGGCCCCGGGATGGCGGTCGAAGTCGCGCACGCGGGTCAACCTGAAAATGTTGTCGCCGGCCGCGGCCCGCTCGTCGCGCACCAGGAACCACTGGCTCAGGTTGCCGTGAGATGTGCCGACGATCATCGAGAATGTTCCGTTCAACATCTTGAGTTCGGTGACCCGCTCGCCTTCTTCGACTGCGCCGGCCTGGTCACGCAGCACCGCGGATGCGGGGTCTGAAATGTCCCAGTACAACAGCGTGCCGGCATCATCAACGCCGATCAGCGACCATAGATTGGCCGTGAGCTGGAGTTCCCTGACTTCTCCCGGCGGTTGCGGCAGCACCCAGCCGCGCCGCTCGATTTCGGTTTCGCCGGTCAGGAAAGATGTGGTCGTACGGAAGCGAACGAAAACCAGCCGGCCGTCCGCCGTGCGTGCGGCCATGCCGGTATCGCCGTCACGGGTCTTCTGCACGGCCAGAGCTTCGAGTGGCTGTCCCTGGTCGTCCACCCGCACCGGCGCGCGGCCAAGCGGAAATGCCGGCGCGGGTACCACGCTGCGCTCGCCGTCGCTGAATTCCAGCCGGGTTTCGTGATCGACCACAATTGCGGTGCCATCCGACAGGCCGTAAGCGACACGCCGACTGCGCGGCTCGCCGATAGCGATCGAATCAACGGTCACCCCCTCCGGCACATCCAGACGAAGCTCTTCGACGAGGCCACCGTCTTCGAGCGTGAAATAAGTCAGTCGGCCGTCACTGGAGTGACGCATGGCCAGCGTGTCGTAGCGTTCCAGGGCCAGCAGCGAGCGCTCACTGCCGGCATAACCGGGAGCCTGGAACTGGCCGGCCTGCTCGACCGAGGCGCCGCGCAGCAGGGGGGCGACCTCGCTGAACAGGTAGACGAAAATCAGCGCCAGCGCCACGACCACGCCGCCGCCGCCGGCGCGCACCATCCACTTGGCCGCCGAATCGGCCAGGTAGCGCCTCCGGCGCCGACGCGCCATCGCGTCGGCACTGGGCAGATAGCTTTGTTGCCCGGACGGCAGCCCGACCTTTTCTGCGGCAATCATCGGTTACTTTCCATCGATTCCAGATACGGGCTCATCTTCCGGGCAGTTTTGCGGGGCGCCTATATCCCGAGCTGATCGCGCATGCGCTGCGCCACGGGCGCGGGCAACGGAATATACCCGTCGCGCACGACCACTTCCTGGCCCTGCTTCGAGAGTACCAGCCTGAAGAATTCACGCTCCAGCGGCGCGAGCGGCTGGTTGGGCTGCTTGTTGACGTACACATAAAGCAGCCTGGCGAGCGGATACGCACCGCTGGACGCGGTCTCGCCGGTCGGCGCGATGCACTCGCCGTTCTGCTCGCGCGACAGTGCAAGCGTCTTGATGCCCGACGTCAGGTAGCCGATGCCCGAGTAGCCGATGCCGTTCAACGACTCACTCACGCCCTGAACCACCGAGGCCGACCCCGGCTGCTCGTTGATGCCCGGCTTGAAATCGCCGCCGCAAAGTGCGTTGTCCTTGAAAAAACCGTAGGTGCCCGACACCGCGTTGCGGCTGTAAAGGGTGAAATCACGGTTGTCCCAGGCGCCTTCGAGCCCCAGGTCGCCCCAGCGATCGATGTTTTCAGCTGCGCCGCAGCGGCGGCCGACCGAGAAGATCGCATCGACCTCGGGAATCGAAATGCATTCCAGCGGATTGTCCTTGTTGACCATCACGACCAGCGCGTCGATGGAGGTGCCCACCGGCGTGGGCGGATAACCGTGACGATCCTCGAAGGCCTGCACTTCGCTGGACCGCATCATTCGGCTCATCGGGCCGAAGTTCGCGGTGCCCTCGGTCAGCGCCGGCGGCGCGGTAGATGAACCGGCGCCCTGGATCTGGATCTTGACGTTGGGGTAGAACTTGGCGAATTCTTCGGCCCACAGCGTCATCAGATTGTTGAGCGTATCCGACCCGATAGACGAAAGATTGCCGGAAACGCCGGAGACCGGCTCGTATTCGGGTAGGTTGGGATCGACCTCGGTCTGGGCTGCGACCGGAAGCGCGGTGCCGGCCAGCAGCAAGCCGGCGCAAATGTGCCTGAATTTCATCATGACTGGACTGGACCTTTCGGGTTCGAATGGAAACAGTAGCGGACCCGGGTTACGAATTAATGACGCCGGGACGGCAGCGTTTTAGCGTCTGCGATGATGTGACACAAATGTTACACCGCGATGACGATTTCTGCTTGAAGGCCCTGAATCATGCACCAGCCGACACCGGTCCGAGATTGCGCAATCGGGTGCCGGGAAACACGCAGCAGAATTCACTGCCCTCACCCGGCTCCGAATGTACCCGCAGGCGCGCCTCGTGGCGCTGCAACACGTGCTTGACGATCGCCAGCCCCAGCCCTGTACCGCCCCGCGAGCGGCTGCGCGAAGGATCCACGCGGTAAAACCGCTGCGTGATGAACGGCAGGTGCCTGGCGTCGATGCCTATGCCGTCGTCGGAAACACAGAAGCTGGCGCTGCCGGCCTGGTCACGGCGCCAGTGAATACGAATGCGTCCGCCCGGCTCGGTATACCTGACGGCGTTGAACACCAGGTTGGAGAACGCGCTGTAGAGCTCATTCTCGATGCCGGCCAGCCCAAGCGAATCATCCAGGTCGATCTCGATGGTACGATCCCCGGCCGCTTGTGCCAGCGCTTCGTTACGCACCCGGCGCACGAGTCCGGGTACGCCTACCGGCTGTTCGTCGGGTTCGCACGGCGCGTCGGTTTCCAGCCGGGAAAGCTCCAGCAGGTCGTTGACCAGGGTGGTCATCCTGCCAGTCTGGGCCCGCATTTCGCCCAGCGGCGTCTTCCATACCTCGGGGATCGTCTCGTCGTCGGCCATGTTTTCGAGGTAACCGCCCAGCACCGTCAGCGGCGACCGGAGTTCGTGCGAGGCATTGGCGACGAAATCACGGCGCATGTTTTCCAGGCGCTGAAGCCGGGTGACGTCACGAATCAGCATCAGGTATTGCCCGCGGCCGTAGGGCACCAGGCGAATGGAAAGACGGCCGCCGAGATCCAGCGGCGAATCGACATCGACGGGCCGGCTGAAATCGCCGTCACGCATGAAGCGCTCGAACGCCGGGGCCCGGAGCAGACTGGTGACCGGCTGGCCGATATCGCGATTGCCGGCCAGCCCGAGCAGGCGCACCGCGGCGCTGTTGAACCAGGTGATGCGACGGTCGGCATCCAGCACGATGGTGCCATCCGGCATGGCCGCGGTCGACTCGCGAAACTCACGGATCACGCGCGCCAGCCGCTTCTTGCGCTTGGCGTAGCGCCGTTGCAGTCGGTAATAATGTTCGAACACCTCGCCCCAGACACCCCAGGACTGCGGCGGCTGCGACCGCCGGCCGTCGCGCAGCCACGATTCCAGCCGATGCATCTGGAGGGTGTGCCTGAGCCCCGCGGCCACAAGCGCAAGCGCGATCCACCAGGCCAACGCGCCGCCGAAGATCAGCCACAACAGGCCGGCCAGCGCAATCCAGAACGCCGCCAGCATGAATTCGGCCAGCCAGGCGGTTCGCATCATCCGGCAGTCTCCTCGCCCTGGGGCGAAAAGCGGTAGCCGGCGCCTCGCACGGTCTGGATGAAGCCCTCGCAGCCGAAAGGCGCCAGGCCCTTGCGCAGCCGCAGCACATGGACATCCACGGTGCGTTCCTCGACGTAGACACCGCCGCCCCAGACGTGATCGAGCAG
>DATFJJ010000306.1:0-2801 GCA_035269245.1 Wenzhouxiangellaceae bacterium
CGCGCACAGCCAGCATCGCATCCGGGTCGAAGCGCGCCAGGCCGCGCAGGCCGCCGTCGTCGGTGCAGTCGGCCATCAGCAGCTTGACCGCGCCGCTGGCTCTCAATTGGAGGCTTACCCGGCCTTCGAACTTGACCCCGCTGGAACACAGCGCGGCAACCACCAGCGATTCTCCCAGCAAGCGCGCCAGCGCGTCCGGATAGCGTCCCCGCCGCAACACCTCGGCCTGTACCGAGTCCAGATGGGCCACCACGCAGCGAACGTTCGCCTGCTCCAGCAGCAGGCGCTGCAGGTGGTCGTCGCTCATACCGCGGCCCTCGGACGACGAAGGTCGAGCAGATCGGCCAGCACGCCGGGCGTTTGCGCGATCGCGTCAGCGCCCCACGCCTCGACCTGTTCCGGCTCCGCGATGTAACCCCATAGCGCCGCAATCGTTTGAGTTCCCGCGGCACGACCGGCGGTCACATCGCGTTCGTCGTCGCCGATGAAGATCACCCGACGGGGATCCGCGCCCAGCGCGCGGCACGCAGCCAGCACCGGGTCCGGCGCCGGCTTGGCATGGGCCACCGTGTCGCCGGCGACCAGGCACCCCATTCGATTCGCCCATCCCGCCTGCTCCAGCAGCGGCCGGGCGAGCCGCTCGATCTTGTTTGTCACGACGCCCCAGGGCACGCCCAGGCTCTCGAGGTCATCGAGGAAATCCGGCATGCCGTCGAACGGCTGGCTGGCTTCCCAGCAGTGCGCCTGGTAGTCGTCCAGGAACCGCGCACGGAATGTTTCCCTGTCGGCCTGGCCAAGCTCGGGCAGACCGCCTTCGAGAATCGCCACGGCGCCGCGGCCAACACGTTGCCGCAGCGGGCCGGTCTCTATCCTGGGCAGCCCGAGTTCCAGTCTCAGCCGTTCCAGAGCGGCGATCAGGTCGGGCGCCGTGTCGGCAAGCGTGCCGTCCAGATCGAACAGCACGGCATGGGGTATCCGGTCATTCATGCGTCGTCGGCCGCGCCTTCGGCGGCTTCCGGCTTTTCGACCGACAGCAGGTAGTTCACGCGAGGCGCCCCGCCAATCGTGACGGTGCGGGAAAACGGATTGTAGGTCACGCCTTCGATCTTCATCACCCGGCCGCCGGCTGCGCGAACGAATCCGGCCAGCTCCGATGGCCGAATCAACCGGTCGTAACGATGCGTGCCGCGCGGCAGCAGATTGAGGATGTATTCAGCCCCGACGATGGCCATGCTCCAGGCCACGGGCGAGCGATTGATGGTGGAGAAGAACAACTTCCCGCCAGGCCGGGCCAGCTTCATGCAGGCGGCCACGACGCTGGCGGGCTCGGGCACATGCTCAAGCATTTCAAGGCAACACACCACGTCGAACCGGCCGGGACATTCGTCGGCGAGCTGCTCGGCCGTGATGTGTTGGTAGTCGATTTCCAGGCCGGATTCGATCTGGTGCAACCTGGCCACTGTCAGCGGCTTTTCGGCCATGTCGATGCCGGTTACTTCAGCCCCGGCGCGCGCCATGGCCTCGGTCAGCAGACCACCACCGCAACCGATGTCCACCAGCTTGCGGCCCTCGACCGGTGCCTGCTGGCGGATCCATTCGACCCTGGGGCCGTTCATGTCGTGCAGCGGTCGGAAATCGCCCTGCGGATCCCACCACCGCGACGCCTGGCGATTGAAAGCGTCGGCTTCGCGGGGATCGAGATTCAGTTTGGCTTCTTTGGCTTCGGTCACTGTGGTTTTTCCTTCCCTGGTCTCTTCTGTCTATGGAGGTTCTTCTGTTTCCGGGAAAGCCGCTGCATTTCAGCTGATGGCCGAGGAAATTCTCTGCCGCCATTCCCGGCAGCTATCCAGTACTTCGGCCTCATCCAGCGTCGTCAGTTCCCGACCGTCGAGAATCCTTCGCCCGGCGATCCAGACATCGGTGACCTGGCTGTCGGGCACTGCGTAGACGATCTGCGAAATTACATCGTATACAGGCTGCGTCTCGATCCGATCGAGCCGGATCGCCGCCAGATCGGCCTGCTTGCCGACCTCGATGCTCCCGATCTCGTCTTCCATCTCCAGAGCGCGGGCACCATTGATGGTCGCCATGGAAAGCGCGCGGGCCGCCGGGATCGCTTCCGGATTGCCCGACGAGACCTTTGCCAGCAAGGCGGTCTGGCGCATCTCGGCCAGCAGGCTCAGGTCGTTGTTGCTTGCCGCGCCGTCGGTGCCTACGCAAACGTTGACACCGGCGGCATCCAGCCCGGCCACCGGGCAGATGCCGCTGGCGAGCTTCATGTTCGAATCCGGGCAATGAACCACGTGCACCCCGGCACGGGCCAGCCTGGGGATGTCGGCTTCAACGATCTGAGTCATATGCACGGCAAGCAGCCTGGGCCCCAGCAGCCCCAGCATTTCCATGCGGTCAAGCGGGTGCAGCCCATGCTTTTCACGGCTGGATTCAATCTCGCCGGGGGCCTCCAGCAGATGAAGATGCACGACGATGTCGAGTTCCTCCGCCAGGCGCGCGATCCTGCGAAACGCGTCGTCGCCGACCGAGTACGGCGCATGCGGCACGAAACTCATAGTCACCAGGGGCTCGTCGGCGAAGCGCCGATGCACCTCCAGGCCGCGTCTGAAATATTCGTCTTCGGTTTCGGCCCAGGGCGTGGGAAAACCAATCACCGGCATCCCGATCACGCTGCGCATCCCGACAGAAACCGCCGCTTCGGCGGTGACGTCGGGAAAAAAATAGTTGTCGTTGAAACAGGTCGTGCCGGCACGCAGCATCTCGGCCATCGCCAGCCGGGTACCGGCGCG
>DATFJJ010000307.1:0-9649 GCA_035269245.1 Wenzhouxiangellaceae bacterium
GGTATGCGCATCCGGGAGGTAATTTTCCGACCCGCATCGTCATACACGGCAATCGGACCGAGCACGTGCCACCGGCTTACCAGAGATTCCTGATCAACAGGTTCCGCGCCGAGTTCGACCTGGTGGGCGTCCCCATCCAGCTCATCTTCCGCGATTCCGAAAACCCGTATGCAGGAAGGCGAAACAAGCTGACGCCGCGCCAGGTCAAGCGTCGCCAGCGCATCCGCAAACGGTGACCCGGCTAATCGGACTCGGGTAACATCAAGGTCGAGTTCAAGAATTCAGAATCAATCCGGGGATCGAGATGAGTTGGGTAGTTCACAAGTTCGGCGGCAGCAGTCTGGCGGACGCGGAGGCGTTTCGACACGTAGCTGATCTCTTGAGCTCGCTGGCCGACGAGCGCCAGGCCGTGGTCGTGTCCGCGATGCAGGGCACGACCGATGCGCTCATCGAACTGGCGCACGCCGCTGCCGGTGAGGCCATGCACTCCGCACCCGATTGGGAAGAGGCCTTCGACGCATTGTGTCGGCGCCACCTGGAGTGTGCCGACGCCCTGCAGATCGACCAGGCTCTTCTCGATCGTCTGGGGCAATCCTTTGCCGACCTCAGGCACTTGCTCGAAGGTCTTGCGCTGCTCGGCAGTCTTCCCGACGAAGTGCTCGACCTGGTTTCAGGCCTGGGAGAGCAATGGTCGGCCAGGATTCTCGTCGGAGTTTTCGAGCAAGGTGGTCAATCAGCCACCTTCGTCGATGCACGCGACGTGATTCGAATCGAGCGCGGCGAGCTCGGCCCCGTCCCGCTGATGGACGAGAGTCGACGTTCCCTGGACGCGCTTTCGCTAAGCGAAACCGGAAGAATCGTGATGACGGGTTTCAGCTGCCGCGACGTTTCCGGTCGCGTCACTACGCTCGGGCGCAACGGCAGCGACTTCTCCGCAACCATTCTTGCTGCATTGCTTGACGCCGGGGCAGTTCACATATGGACCGACGTCGAAGGCGTGCTTTCAGCCGACCCGCGGCGGGTACCGCAGGCTGAGGTGGTTCACCGCCTGTCGTATCGCGAGGCGTTCGAGCTCGCTTATTTCGGTGCGCGGGTGCTGCATCCGCAAACCCTCGCGCCTTTGCTGCAGCGGGCCATCCCCGTGCGCATCCGGTCGACCCGACTTCCCGATTCGCCCGGTACGCTAATCGACAGGCACGGCTCGAGCTCGCCGCCGGTCAAGGGCGTTTCGTGCATCGAGAAGCTTGCGCTCATCAATATCGAGGGCGCCGGCATGCTGGGAGTGCCCGGCACTGCCGAGCGGGTCTTCGAGACGCTGCAACGCGCCGATATCTCGGTGACCATGATTTCCCAGGGTTCGTCCGAGCACTCTATCTGCTGCGTGCTGCCGAAATCAGACGGCGAGCGGGCGCGTGAATTGCTGAATCAACGTTTCCTGCACGAGATCGATTCGGGGCAGTTGCAGCGCATTTCCGTTCTCGACGATATCGAAGTGCTCGCGATTGTCGGCGACGGCATGGCCGGCTCGCCGGGCGTTGCCGGGCGCCTGTTCTCATCGCTGGGGCGGGCCGGTGTCAACGTCCGTGCCATCGCCCAGGGCAGCTCGGAGCGCAATATCTCGGTGGCCGTAGACGCCGCTGCATCCACGCGTGCCCTGCGTGCCGTCCATTCGGCGTTCTATCTCTCCGACCAGACACTCTCGATCGGCCTGATCGGGCCCGGCCAGGTGGGACGGGCGCTGCTCGGGCAGATGCGCGATGCGCGTCAGCGGTTGCTGGAGACCGCACACATCGACCTCCGTGTGCGTGCGGTTGCCAATTCGAAAGCAATGGAACTGGCCGACGCTCAGCTGTCCGATGCGGGCTTTTCGGGCCGACTCGAGCAGGGTGCTGCGCTGGACTTCGACCGCTTCGCCGCGCACGTGCACGCCGAACACCTGCCGCACGCCATCATCATCGATTGTTCGGCAAGCGATGCCGTCGCCGATTGCTACGGTGACTGGCTGGCGCGCGGCATACACGTCATCACGCCCAACAAGCACGCCGGCAGCGGGGACCTCGACCGATACCGGAAATTGCGTGAGTTGGCATCGGGGACGGGCGCGCGCTGGCGTTACGAAGCGACCGTGGGGGCCGGCTTGCCGGTGGTCCAGACCTTGCGCGACCTGATCGACTCCGGCGACCGGGTGCTTCGCGTCGAAGGAATATTTTCCGGCACGCTGGCCTGGCTGTTCAATCGCTTCGGAACCGGCATGTCTTTCGCCGCCCTGGTCAGAGAGGCGCGCGAATCCGGCTATACCGAGCCCGACCCGCGCGACGACCTTTCAGGCACTGACGTGGCGCGAAAACTGGTCATTCTGGGTCGGGAAATGGGCATGGACCTGACGCTGGATGGCGTAGAGGTCGAAAGCCTGGTGCCTGAAGAACTGTCCGACGGCAGCGTGGAGGAATTCCTCGCGGGTCTCGAAGTACTCGATGAACAGATGCGCCAGCGGATCGACGACGCACGGGCGAACGGCCAATGCCTGCGTTACACGGCCGCATTGGATGCGCGGGGCAACGCGCGCGTGGGGCTGGAATCGCTGGCGTTGGACCACCCGTTCGCCCACCTCGCATTGACCGACAACGTGGTCGCGTTCACCACCGAACGTTACAGCGAAAACCCGCTGATCGTGCAAGGCCCAGGCGCCGGGCCCGAAGTGACTGCTGCCGGCGTGTTCTCGGACCTTCTCAGAATCGCACAGGCCAGATAGCCGGGGCGACCGCCCCGGCTGGGTTTAAGGTTTCCTGACTAGCGTCGTGTCTCAGTACCATGCTCAAGCCAATGGAAAATTTGCGCTGAAAGTCTCTGGGTCCCGGATCAGGTCCGGGACGACAATCAGGAGCAAGCTCCAACAATGTCGCCCCGGCCTTGAGCCGGGGTCCAGTGGCTTTCTCGGCGGGTAATGACACGGCGCGAGAACGCTACTGAGACACGACGCTAGTCAGGTAAGGTTTTAGGTGTTAGGTGTTAGGTAAAATCGCTTGAATTCATCTATTTAGCATGTTTTTATGATCCAGATTCTGGGTTCTTGCTTAAAACCCGACACCTAAAACCTAAAACCTAAACCTGAAACCTGAAACTCCGTTTCAGTAATCACAATGCCAGCAATCTTCGGCGACCCATTCAAGTAAACCCGGTGCCGCTTTGCTGCCGATCGGGCTGCCGGGTGGTATCTCGGGGGCCGGGCCAGATGGGCTCGACGGCGGGGCCGGCCGTTCCAGATGGCGGTCGATCCGGGCGATCATCCAGTCGCCGAATTCGCGCATTCCGCTGATGCGCCCGGTCTCTCGCGCCAGGTTTCTCAGGCCGGCTCTTGCGGTGCCCTGGACCTGTGCCGAGCCGCTGCCGGCATCCAGTTCCATCAAGGTTGCGGCGAACCGGGCCAGAAGGCGCTGCGAAATTGCTTTCAACCGAGGTGAAGCGGAATCCACCAGGTCTTCCAGCAGACGCTCGCCCACGGATTCGACCACCTCGCTAAGCGACGGCATGGTGGGATCAAGTGCGTGTTGCGCCACCAGTCGTTCGCTTCTGACGGGATCCAGCAATGCGCGCAAGCTCAGGTCGGCGGCGGTTTCGGCGGCCGTGAACAGGTCGAAGACCGGATGGGTCCTGGCGGGCAATGTTTCGCTGCCTGTGTCGAACCAGTAGCCGTTGTAGGTGGGCGGCATCATTGCGACTACTTCGTCGCGAAGATCGAGCCGTTCGGTGTCCAGCGTCTTCAGCAGCATCGTCAGGGCCCTGCGCTGGTCATCCGGCGAGACCGGCGTCGGGCGCCCGCCGGGACCGCCCCTGACGGCATAGCTGAACTGGACGCCGCCCAGTGATTTGGCCGCGGCGTCGACCTGGTAGCGGTGATAGAGATAAATCGGCACCAGCACTTCGCGCAGGCTGGCCAGCGGGCGTCCTGCCGCAATCCGGTCGGCGCCGAACCGTTCCAGCGCCAGCTCACGAACGGCCATGGCGTTGCCGAGTTCCGCAACCGGGTCGGCGCCGTTGTCCCAGACCGCTCCGAACGGATGGCCGGTGGATACGCTGCGGGCGTGTTCGTCGGCCACGAAGCGGAGGCCGCGCCCCGACGCTTCAGCCACGATCCTGTCGAGTCGGTCCGGCTCGTTCGTGCCCGGAGCAAACTCGGAATAAAGCCATCGGGCAACCAGCTTGTCCCACTCGCCGATGCCGCGGTCGTAAGCGCGTGAAAAATCCAGATTTCCGAGATCGTCGATCGTAATCCACGGCGCCGGGTAGTCCATGACCGAAGCGCGATCGTTGGTGGAGGCGGCGAAGTTGTGACCGAATCCCAGCGCGTGGCCGACCTCGTGCGCGGCCAGCTGTCGTATCCGGTCCAGCGCCAGTTCGACCGGGTCGTCGTCGGCGCCGCTGCCCACGGCATCGACGCCGGTCAGGCCTTCGAAGATCATCCGGTCCTGGCGCACACGCTGCGAGCCCAGGATCACATGGCCCTTGATCATTTCGCCGGTCCGCGGGTCGATGATGCCGCCGCCGTAGGACCAGCCCCGGGTCTGGCGGTGAACCCATTGAACCACGTTGTAGCGGATATCCAGCGGGTGGGCGTCCTCGGGCAGCAGCTCCACCCGGAATCCATCCTCGAAGCCGGCAGCGGCGAATGCGTCGCGCCACCACGACGCACCGTCCAAAAGCGCCTCCTGAATGCGGGCCGGCGCGCCCGGGTCGATATGAAACACCAGCGGATCGCGAACGCCCGACTCGGGTTTTCCGGGTTCGTTGTACTGCAGCCTGTGGCGCATTGCATAGGCGCCAATGACCGGCTCGTCAAGGTCGGCGGCGTAGTCGTAGAACCCCAGTGCGAAAGTGCCGGTGCGTGGGTCGGCCCGGCGCACCCGGTAGCCGTCATCGGGTAGACGCACGAAACTGTGGTGCTGGATCAGCGTGACGGCGTTGGAGTCGGCCGCGGTCGCCCGGATCTCGCGTCCCGGTTCATCTCCGGTGAACGTGATCCATGCATCGACTTCGACATTGTCCGGGAACACCAGCAGCGACGACGCGTCGGGCAGCGAGCGGTCGTCGGCGCGCGTGAACTTGCCGCTGTCGCGGCTCAACGTCTGCGCGAGCCCCAGCGCGTCGGCGGTCAGCAGACCGGCCAGATCGATCAGGACGCGGCCGTTGTCGTCATTGGCCAGGATCTCGGTGGCCCAGACGAATGAAGTGGCAAACGAGTCGCTGACCGCCTGCCGTTCCAGCATATTCGGGGTGACTGCACGATACCGGTGATTCTCCACTTCGGTGATCACCCGGCTGCCGATCCGCCGGAACCGGAGGATGCGCCCGGAATTGCCCCAGCCGCGGTCCAGCCCAAGCGGATTCGAACCCAGCCCGGCGGTCAGGCGCTGGGCGTGGATGAAGCGCAACAGCACCCCGGGCTGATCGCCCTCTGGATCAGGCGCAGGCAGCAGCGCCAGTACTTTGCCTTCCCCGGCGCTGCTGTAGATATCGATGAAGCCTTCGGTCAGTTCAAGGCCGGCGACGACCTCGGCGAACGAAGCCTGGTCGTCGGATTCGTCCTGCGCCGACGCAGCAAAAGCCGTCGCAATTGCGCCGGCAACGAATAAGAGCGGCAAAAAAAGCCGCGCAGATGCGCGATTCAACATCGATGTCGGTCCTTCAAGAAAGCGACAGACAGGTTACACAGATTTGCGCGGCCGTTTGAACTTGATCCGTGGGCCGACGCTCAATCCGCCGTCATGCCCTTGTAATTGAGCTCGACCCAGCGTTCCGGACCGATGAAACCCTGGCCCCATTTGTCATCGAAATCCGCCGTTACGCCGGCGGACTGGACTTGCTCCAGTGTTGCCCCATCGACGATCAGCTCGATCAGGCGCCGATGAACGCTCGCAAGCATGTCGCGATAGTCCTGCAACTGTGACTTGTCGATTACCGGACCGCCGTGACCGGTGATCACCGCCGTGTCGTCGTCGGCCAGCGCCAGCACGCGATCGGTTGCCTCGATCATGCCGGCAAGACTTCCGCCGCTGCCGTAATCGATGAACGGATACAGGCCGTAGAACACGATGTCGCCGGTATGGATTGCATTGGCCTCTTCCATGTGCACGATCGCATCGCCGTCGGTGTGCGCGTTGGGCACATGAATGGCATGAACGGTGTGGCCACCGACATGAAAAGTGACCCGGTCGTTGAACGTCACTACCGGCAGTGCCCCTTCAGGTGAAGGCGGCACGTCGCGTTCGAAGAATTCCATGAACTGCCCGGCCGACATCCGCTTGCGCACGTTGTCGTGCGCCACGATCAGCGCGCCGGCTTCATCCATGTTCTCGTTGCCGCCGGTGTGGTCGCCGTGCCAGTGCGTGTTGAATACGAACCGGATCGGCTGATCGGTGACTTCCTTGACCGCGGCGATGATCCTTTCGGTGAGCGGGGCGTACTGATCGTCGACCAGGAACGCGCCGTTGTCGCCGACAACCAGGCCGAGGTTGCCGCCGGCGCCCTCCATTGCGTAGATACCTTCGGATACCTTCGTGGTCTTAATCTCGACCGAAGAGAAATCCTGGGCAACGGTCAGGGCGGGCAGCAAGGCGCAGGCAGCGCAGGAGAGTATTGACTTGAAACGATTCATCGAGAGGGACTCCAGGTTCTGGTTACAGGGCATTCTATAGACGTTTGATCAGTCCACGGCAAGCCGGGTATCCATGTCGCGCAGGCTGTAAAGCGCCCAGCAGGCGGCCAGCATGGGAATCGCAGCGAAGAACAGCAGGTTGTTGAACGGGTCGAGATACTGCTGCCAGGTCGAGAGTGTCGAGACTGCATGAATAAGGAACACCAGACCGTAGGTGATGCGTTTCTGGAAGCCGATCACGAATCCCGTGAGAAGTACGAGCTCCAGTGCGCCAATGATCATGAACACAGTTGGACCCCAGCCGGAAAGGCCATAGAAGTTTTCGAATACCCCGGCCGAATGAGCCGGGTTCAGGAACTTGTCCAGGGTCCACATCAGGATGACGATGAATACACTCAACCTGAGGATCAACAGGGCGTTGGCGATCTTGTTCTTGTCGAGCACGAGAGCCTCCTCGTTCGGAATGATCGGTCAGACCAGTCTAACGGAACGGCCGCACGACCGCACCCTTGCCTGGCAATGACTCAGCTCGTGCGCAGCCGCCAGCGTCGTGGCCGCCATTGGATCATGCGTGCCAGCGAACGCCCGAGGAAACGCCGGATTCGACCCGGCCACTGGCGCACTACATCGAGCCAGAGGTAGATGGTGGGCAGGAAGATCAGGCTTACGACAGTAGAGAAAAGCAGCCCGCCGACGATGGCGCGGGCCATGGGGTAGTAGGGTGGGCCGCCGCCGCCGATCTGTGTGGTGCCGACGCAAAGCGGGACCAGGCCCAGCACCGTGGTGCCGACGGTCATCAGGATGGGCCGCAGGCGATCCCGACCGGCCTGCAGAATGGCCTCGTCACGATCGAGTCCCCCGTTACGCAGCTGATTGATGTGGTCGATGAGCACGATGCCGTTGTTAACCACCACGCCGATCAGGATCAGAATGCCGATCATCGCCATCAGCGAGAACGTTGTGCCCGTGACCAGGAAGAACCAGTACACGCCGACGACCGAAAACAGGATCGACACGATCATTGTGACCGGGTAGAGCAGCGATTCGAAGAGCGCAGCCAGCACGATATAGATGATGACCAGCGCCAGAAGAATATTGAGCAGCATGCGCATGCCGGTATCGTCTTCCCGGGTAAAGCCGCGTCCAAGGCGCCATTCATAGCCTGGCGGCAGCGACATCGCGCCCAGCGTGGACTCGATCCGTTCGCGCGCCTCGGGCATCGTGATGTCGTCCAGGTTGGCCTCGACGGTCAACGAGGTTTCTCGATCGACGCGCCGAATCCGGCCGGGTCCGGGATTTTCGACCAGGTCGACCAGCGCCGTGATCGGCACCTGGCGGCCTTCGGCGTTGGTCAGCAGCAGTCCGGCCAGCGCTTCGGGGGTCCGGGTATCTTCATCCCGAAACCGGATGCGAACAGGCACTTCGCCTTGCTGCCCGTGGAACTCGCGCAGGTTAACGCCCCGCAACGCCGTGGCCACGGTCGTTGCGATCTGCGCCGAGTCGAAGCCGAGCAGCCGAGCCCGTTCTCTATCGATGCGGATCTGGAGTTCTCGCTCGTTCGGCGAGTCTGGAAGACGAACACTCTCCAGCCCATCAACCGACTTCAGGAGCCGAACGACCTCGGCGGCCAGTTCCCTCAAACGGCTGCTGGACCCGCCGACCAGCGTGACGCTGACGCCTTCGCCGCCACCGGTGCGCTCCCGGTTGAAGCTCGGCGTTCCGATCGCGATGTCTGGCATGTTGGCCAGGATTTCGTCGGAAATGGCCTTGCTCGAGCGCTCGTCCGCGGAATCCTCTGTCAGAAGAATGGAGGACTGGGCTTCGCCGGTCTCGTTGTAATAGGAATACACCGAGCGGATCTGGAGTCGGGATTGATTCTCGTAGAGGTAGTCCTCGATCCGGTCGACGGCGCGCTTGACGCGTTGCAGCGGATAGTGGGCGTCGAGGTTATACAACAGGAAAAGATTCCGATCCTCGTCGGCCGGGAACATGTCGGTCTTGACCATGCTGGCCGGAATGACGATCGAGGCGAACGTCAGAATGATCAGCGCGGCGCTCTTCCAGCGATGGCGCAGCGTCCAGCGGAGCAAGCCCTGGTAGCGTTGGCGCACCGCGTCGAGCACCGGCGAGCGGGCCTGGCGCGTCGCCGGCTTCAGGCGGCTTGCGATCATCGGGATCAGCGTTTGCGCCAGGATCAGGGATACCGCCAGTGATACGACAATGGCGATCGCCACGTGCGACAGGAAGATGGAAATTTCCGTCTGCTCTCCGAATATGTTCGGGAGAAACACCGCAGCGCTGGTCAGTGTGCCTGCGGCTACCGCCAGCGCCACGCTGCGGACCCCGCGCTCGGTAGCCGCCACGACGTGTTCCGGTCCCGGCGTCTTTTCGCGCTCCGTGGCTATGCTTTCGCTTACCACCACGGCGTTGTCGACCAGCATGCCGATGGCAAGCATCAACCCCATCATCGAAAGAATATTCAGCGAAACGCCGATGAAATACATTGCGCCCAGCGTGATCGTGATGGATACCGGCACCGCAAGCGCCACCATCAGCGTCATCGGTATGTTTCGAAGAAAGAAATACAGCACGAACAACGACAGCAGCGCACCCAACAACCCGGCGTTGCGCAGATCGGTCAGCGAACTGACTACGCCGTCGGCCTGGTTGTCGAGGAAAAAAAGGTTGATACCGTTCATCTCGGGCTGGGCCCCGATGCGTTCGACTTCAGTGATTGCCCGCCGCCCAACGTCGACCAGGTTGGCGCCGCTTTCCTTGAGGATGTTGACGCCGATGGCGTACTTGCGGTCCAGGTGACGGGCGTAATCGCGCTCGGCCGAGCCGTAGGTAACCTCGGCGATGTCGCGTAATCGCAACCCATCCCCGATCACCAGGTTTCGGTACTGATCGACGTCGCTGAACTCGCCGCGCGGGGTCACACGGTAGCGCGTGCCCGAATCGGTCAGCAAGCCGGCCGAAGTCGAGAAGTTCACTTCG
>DATFJJ010000308.1:0-2686 GCA_035269245.1 Wenzhouxiangellaceae bacterium
GCCGCACGGACAAGAAAATCTCAAACTAGCGCCGCGATCAAACACCTAACCACTCACCCCGTGGACCCGCACCGCAATCCTCTGCCGCCTGTAAGAAGCGCTTTTGCCTACTTTTCAGGCGCTTGTGAAAAGTAGGTCGCCAGCAAGCGCGAAGCGCGTGGCGAAATGGGTCTGAAGTAATGGGTTCGAGGCCGTCTTTGAACTTACAAAACCGCCCGCACCCGGCCCGTTGCCCTAATCACCGGCCAGGCCGCGGACGGCCGACTCAGTTGCCTGGCTTGCGAAACAGAAACGTAAACCGATCGGTATTCCCGGTAACGGTCTTGCGACCAACCTCGTAGCGAAGCTCGTCGTCCAGCCTGTAATGCAAATCGGAAAAATCCTCGAAATCGAAACCGGCGGCCTGAATTTCCTTGATCATCAGAACAGGATCAATGCGCCGGCGGTTTTCAGGTTCGTCGGGCTGCATGTGGCGACGGGTGTGGTCGACCACGCCGTAGATGCCGCCCGGCCTGAGCGCGGCGAAAGCGGCCCGGTTCATGCTGTCGCGGCCTTCGGCACTGAGGTTGTGCAGGTTGCGAAAGGTGAGTACCGCATCGACGTTCGCGACGCCGAGGTCGAACGGCTTGATCGCCGTCAGGCCCGAATCTTCATCGCGCACGATTTCGAGTTCGGGTTCCAGAACCTCGATTCGGTCGAACGGCGCGGTGCCGAAAAAATCGGCGCCGGCCGCCCTCCCGGCGCCTATGGAAATGTAAAGCCTGCCCTCATCGCGCAGCGCCGGCGCCAGGAGTTTGGTGTACCAACCCCCGCCGGGAATCAGTTCGACGACCGTCATGGTCTGGTCCAGGCCGAAGAAATCAAGCGTCTCCACCGGCAGGCGGTTGGCGTCGCGCTCGCGCTCCTCCTCGCTTCTGGCGTCGGATTCCATGGCCGCGCGCACCGACTGCAGGAAAGGACGCTCGGCGACCTCTTCCTGCTGGGCAAGCACGGGGGCGCAAAGTAACGCGAAAAGCGCAGCGGACAGGATCACGTTCTTCATTCTTTTTTCTCCGGTTTCGGCATCAATTTCTGCATGGTGCGCATCAGGATGCGGAAATAAAGTGAAGGGAACCAGCGCTTGAGGCGATATTGCCAGCGCGTCTCGGAATGGGTCAGCAGCAGGAACTTCGGCTTTTGCGTGACCCGGTAGACGGTTTCAGCAACGTCTTCGGCCGAAACGCCGGAGTGCTCCATCCAGCGCTGGACGCGCTTGGCATATGTGTCGTCGGGCGCACGCATCGAATCGGTCAGGGCCGTCTTGACGAACGCCGGACAAAGCACCGAGACTTCGACGCCGTAGGGCCTGAGTTCGGCGCGCAGCATCTCGGACATCGACACCACGGCGGCCTTGGCGGTGCCGTAGGAAGCAATTCCGGGTGCGGCGGCCAGGCCTGCCCATGAGGCGACGTTGACAATATGGCCGAAACCCTGCTTGCGGAACCGGGTGACGAAATGGTGGCAACCGCGCACGACGCCCATCAGATTGATCTCGAGCACCCATTCCCAGTCAGCCAGCGGCGTCTCGCCCAGCATGCCCCCGGTCGCGACGCCGGCGTTGTTGACCAGCAGATCGATACGACCGTATTCATCGTCGACGAGCTCCGCCAGTGTTTCCCACTGAGACGATTCGGTCACGTCCAGCGGCCGCGCGGCATGGCCGGAGCCGGCCAGGCCCGCTGCGACGGTTTCAGCCCGGTCGGCGTGCTGGTCGGTCACGATCACGCGCCAGCCTGCCTGGGCGAAACGGTTCGCCATGGCGGCACCCAGGCCGGAACCGGCGCCGGTGATCAAGGCGACTGGAGTGCTGTCTGGTTGCATGGGCAAGCTTCCCGGAAAATCAGCGGCCAGCATAATCGATCCACAATGAACCCGGTTCTTTAAGGAACCTCTGAACAACTCTGTGCGGGCGCGACGGCGCCTTTGCGGGAGGCTCCGGCATGGCTTGGGCGAGCGCGGTTTGGTTGTTGTTCCAAATAAGCGAGCCCAAACAAGGCGGAGCTCCCGCAAAGGCCCGTCCCGTTAGGGTTTCGCCGGAAAAGCCGCATCTCGCGCGTTGCGATCCTCAGCCGTAGCTATGGCTACTGTCACTCGGTTCGCACCACACGATCTGCGGCTTTTCCGACTGAAACGCGCTCCGCGCAGAGTTGTTCAGAAGTTCCTTGCCCCCGGTAAAATAGCCGGCTCTGACCGCAGCGAACGACCCGATGACCCAGTCTTTTTCCGTGCTCAACCCGCCGCGCGCCGAACCCGGCGAGGGTCAGCAATGGCCATTGCTGGAGGACCTTGCGCTTGCGCTGGCGATCAACGGATACGCGCGGCGACGCGGCGGGCCTGTGCTGGTCGCGGCCTCCGATGGCTATTCGGCGCGCCGACTCAGGGACGACATCAACCACTTGGACGGACCGCGGGCCGACCTGTTCCCCGACCTGGAAATCCTGCCCTACGATTTGTATTCACCCCATCCCGACCTGGTCTCCCGCCGGCTCGAGGTTCTCGCCGGCCTGCAGGATCGGCGCGAGGGCGTAATCATCGCGCCGATCAATGCGCTGATGCGGCGGCTGGCGCCGACCGGCTTCATCGCCGGGCGCAGCGTGGATTTCAAGGTCGGCGAGGAACTGGACCTGGCGCGTTTCCGGGAGCGCCT
>DATFJJ010000309.1:0-5983 GCA_035269245.1 Wenzhouxiangellaceae bacterium
GCCGCCGGCGGCGAGAAACGATTCGAGTTGATCGGTCTTGTCGCTCCTGAACCGGGAAACGCGGCCGTCGCGCAGCGCGTCGATCAACGCACGCGCATCGCCGCCAAGCACCTGATTCAGGCGCGCGACCGGTTCGATAAAGGTCTCGGAAATGGCGTCCGATTCGTCGAGGGTGCGCGGGCTGACCGGCGCGACATGTCCGCGCTTCCAGCGCCCCAGCCAGGCGCGCGCGGCGGCGACGCGCAGGTCCAGCGCGTGCGCGGCTTCATCTTCGATCGGCAAATCCAGCGCCAGTTCGCGGGCGTGCTCGAACTGACCCAGCGTGATGATGCCGAACCTTCTAAGCGCGTTGAGCGCGTCCAGCCGGTCGCGCAGCAGGTGGAAAAGCTGGATCGACCCCGCGTCCCGCCATGGGTCGAGCGCGACCACGCCGGCCTGGGTCGCCCACTGGTCGGGATCCAGCTTCGCGTCCGGGCACTGCGGCGAGGCCGGGAGTTCGAAGCCGAAAGACGTCTCGGCGACCGGCGCAAGCTCTATGATCTCCGGTGTCGGCTGGCCGGCAAAGCGCTGCCAGGCCTGGGCGTCGGCGGGCTGAGACGAAAGATAGATCACCTGGCGTCCGCCGGCGACGATTTCCTGCACGGCTTCCAC
This sequence comes from Wenzhouxiangellaceae bacterium, assembly GCA_035269245.1. Classification (GTDB taxonomy): domain Bacteria; phylum Pseudomonadota; class Gammaproteobacteria; order Xanthomonadales; family Wenzhouxiangellaceae. The sequence continues at coordinate 652 of DATFJJ010000309.1, forward strand.
CACCGCGCGGTAGCGCTCCGGGTCGGTCGTGGCCAGCACTTCGTCCAGGAATACCGGCAGGCCGGACCCTTCGCTTTCGGTTTCCTCTATCCATGCCAGGCGCAGCGCCAGCAGAAGCTGGATACGGGTGGCCGTGGAAAGCTCACCGATACTGCGTTGCTCGCCCATGGCCTGGTCGAACGCACCGAAGCGCCCGTCGTCGAAAGTCAGCTCGAAACGCGTGCGGGTCATACGGCCGAACAGTTTTCGGGCCCGGGTGAACAGCGCGGGCTGGTGCGCCTGGCTGTAGCCGGAGCGGCCGCGTTCGATAAGCAACTGCGCAGCTTCGGCGTCGCAGTGCGCCTCCATCGCCGACTCGAGTTGGTTGCGAAGACGCTCGCGCTCGGCGTTGAGACGCTCCAGCTCGCGCTGTTCCAGCGCCGATTTACGTTCATTCTCTATGGTGGCGATTTGCTCGGCCAATTCGTCGCGCTTCCGGGCCGAACTCGTCAGGCGTTCACCAAGCTGGATCAGCGCGGCCTCGTCGCGCGCCCGCGCCATGTCAAGCAGGTCCTGGTCTTCGCCTAGCGCCTCAAGCGCCACCCGTCGTCCGTGCTCGAGGCCGCGCAATTCATCGCGGAGCCGTCGCCATTCGTCGAGCTTGCGCAGACGTTCGCGCAATCCGTTTCGGTCGTCGTCGGCCAGTCGCGCGGCCTCGAACAGCGCGCGGCGCTCGGCCGAGAGCGATTCGATCTCGTCTTGCAGTTCGGCCAACCGGTCGTCGGCTGACCGCACCGCTTCGCGGTCGCTGCGCGCCTGCATGATGTCGGGATTGAGTCGATTTAAAAGACTGCCGAGCGCTTCGGCATCCAGGGGGTCCGGCGCCGGCCGCGATGCCGCTGTGAACGCGTCGCGTATCCGATCGACCAGCGTGCCGCGACGGCGTTCGAGATCCGAGATCGCGTTACGCACTCGCCCCAGGCGGTCTGCGACGTCGTTGAGTTCGGTTACCGCGTTCAGCTTCAGGCGGCCGCTGACGTCCAGCAGGTCGGCGGTGCGCACTTGCAGTCGGTCGGCCGCCATTTCGAGCTGGCGTTGCTCGGATGTGAGCCTCGCGCGGGCGCGCTCGAGTTCCGCATCGAGTTCTTCGGTGCGCTCGGTTTCGCTCTTGTCTCTCAGGCGCTCGGCCAGTCGCGCTTCGAGCTGGCGCAGTCGGTGCGTCACTTCGGCGCGCCGCCACTGCGCCGGCGGTTCCAGTGCGCCGGCTTCGAACCGCTTGCGGTGCTGCGACATTCGCCATGTGCGGCCTGTCAGCACTGCAAGGTGGCTCAACGGTATCAGCGCCGAGGCAGCCGCTATCGCTGCGATGAACGGTAGAGCGAGTTCGAACCAGGCCCAGCCGGCGGCGCCCGATGCGGCCGCGAACATTACACCCCAGCCGGTCCAGCCGGTCCAGCCGGTCGGTGGGCATGCCAGCCAGTTGCGCAGCGCGGCGATGCCGGAATCCAGGTCGGCGAGTTCCTCGGGATCGGGTTGGTATCGGCCGCGCCAGCTTGTTTCCCGGTCCAGCGCATCGACTTCGGCTTGGGTGCCGCGGACGCGCTCGGCGAGCTTTTCCAGCCCGTCAAGCGCCTCCCGCGTGAGCGTGCTTTCGGCACCCGGGTCGACATGTCCGGCTCGTCGCGCAGCGGTCTCTCGGGCGCGCTCCAGGTCCCGGCGCTGCTGCTGAAGATCGGCAAGCTCGCGTTCCTGTGCTTGAAGCTGCTGGCGCTGTTCGCCGAGATCGGTGGCGAAGGCTTCCAGTGCGCCGATTTCCCTGATGCCGCTGTCGGCCAGGGATTGCTCGGCCTCGGTCCGCTTGCGGCGCGTTTGCTCCCGGCGCTGGCGGCGTTGTACCAGTTCGTCGTCCAGCCGCTGAAGGCGCTCGCCTTCACCGCCGTCGAGTCGGTCCATGTCGCGTGAAAACTGCGCCAGGGATTGGTGTATTGCGGCCAATTGATGCTCGAGTCCGAGCAACTCCAGGGCACGTTGCTGGGCCTGCAGGCGGCGCTGGGCTTCGATACTTTCGCGGCGCTGTTCTCGAAGCGACTCGAGACCGTCGATTTCTCGGGCGAGTTCGGCATGGCGCGACTCCAGCGCCTGCAGCTGACGCACTGCCTGCTCGTACTGGCGCGCAAGCTTTTGCGGGCGGCCGGGTCGTTCAAAGGGCGTCGCGCGGGCCAGCGCGTCGAGGTCATAGCCTCCGGCCATGACCTGTCTGAGCGTGTCCGAGAACTGCTTCTCGGTCGCGCCGGCGCCTTCGAGTTCCTCGGCCCTGATGAGGTAGGCGGCAAGTCCGTCGGCATCGGGCCACGGCGGACGCTCGGCTTCGGCCCCGTCCACCTGCCAGGTGCGCGACTGGCCGAGAGCGGTGCCCTTGATGCGGTGAATGCCGTCGGTGAATTCGGCGGTAATGTCTACCGGTTGGGCGTCGGGGCGTCGTTGCAACAGGATCGCAAGCGCGCGGATCAAGCTGGTCTTGCCCGAAGCGTTCGGTCCCACGACCACGGTGACCCGCTCATCCGCGGGCACAAGTTCCAGCCGGCCTTCGATGCCGGGCAGGCGGGCGATGACGAGACGCGAAAGCTTCATCGTCTTGTTTCCAGCAGTCTGGCCAGCACCGCCCGGCCGACCCGAAGCAGCCGCTCGCCGGCCTGCTCGGCGGAAATCTCGGTTGCGACGGGCTGCAATTCCGGAATTACCGCGGCGGCCTGCATGCGTGATCGCGCATCCGCGATCAGCCGTCGCCGATCCTCGCAATCCGGGCCTGCGAGCAGCAGCAGATCGCGCGCGATCACGCCGGCCGGGTCGGGCTGCCCGGCGAGCGCTTCGAGGTCCAGCGGAACGCTGATCGCGCTCTCGATCTTGTCGATGAAGACCTGGCAGCCGGATTCCTCGAACACCGGCTGTTGCTCAAGAGTTCTGCGAGCTGCTTCGGCGATCTCCCGAGCTGCCGGGTGGAGGCCGGTCAGCCGGAACCTCAGACCCAGCGCGTCGGGCAGGGCGTCGCAATCGATGCGTTGGACGATCCGTTGCTTGCCTGCGGCCAGCATGGCGCCATCGAGGTCGCCGGCCTGTTCGAGGGTACTTACCTCCAGGTCCAGTGCATCGTAGGCCAGCGGGGCCAGCGCCAGCTGGCGGGCGGTCACTGCCTGATGCTCCACTTCTATCAACCATGGTCCTCGGGCGCCGGTTTCGCTGGCCCGCAGCGCACTGACGGAACCCAGGTAGCCACCCGTATCGACGACATGACGCCGGTCCTGGGGGGCCGTCCCGCCCGGACCGTCCAGCAAATCTGCCATGAGGTCGGGCTGGTGTACGTGGCCCAGCAGCCAGGCATCGACTTCGGCGGCTTCCAGTTCGGCCGAGCGCACCGGCGCATAGGCGCTGTCGGTCTGGTCGCGGTCGCAGTGCAGGAGGCCGAGGCTGGGCCGGGTCGGCTGATGCCGGGGAAATGTCTCCAGCGGCGAGCGGGTCACGCGGCGTCCTGGAAAAGACCAGCCGATGACGCTGCCCGCGCTCAGCTCGATACTTTCCCATTCTCCGCCGCGCCCCAAGAGTTCCAGGCCCGGCAGTGCATCTGCCAGGCGCGGCAGCACCTCGGTGTCGTGATTGCCGGCCACCGCGATCACCCGGATATCGTGTTCGAGCAGGCTCTCGATGCCGGACTTGAGCGATGCATAGCCGGCGAAGAAGTCCCGCTCTCGGTCGACTACGTCGCCGGCCAGCAAGACCGCTTCGACCTTCAGCGAGATGGCTTTATCGATGCAGCGCTGCCAGGCGGTCTCCGGTCCCAGCGATCTCGCCGCGTCGGCCAGGCCCGGGGGGAGGGCGACCGGCACGCGGCCCAGGTGCATGTCGCCGACGGCCAGCAGTTTCATTGCGCGCAGGGTTCCGGGGCGGCGTCAACCATGACATTGCGCGTTCGTGTGTGCGCACTCGCCGACCATAGCCAACTCGGGCTGCAGGGTCGGGTGGTCGATGTTGAAGCGATCCAGCAGCATCGCGTTGACGCGGGCAAGCAGCTCCGGCCAAATATCGAGGTCCTCCATCACAACGTGCGCCGAAAGAGCTATGCGGTCGCTGCTGATCTGCCAGATGTGCAGATCGTGAATCTCGACCACGCCGTCTACTTCGTTCATGGCAGAGCGCACGTCTTCCAGATCGATCCGGGCCGGCACGCGCTCCATGACCACGCCGAGCGCTGTCCTGAGCAGGCTCAGCGCCGCGATCATGATGAGGGTGCAGATCAACAGCGAAAGTATCGGGTCGATGGGGGTCCAGCCTGTCAGCACGATCACCGCGCCGGACGCCAGGGCCGCGACCGAACCCAGCAGATCGCCCATCACGTGAAGGATTGCGCCCTTGACGTTCAGATTGCCCTGTCCGCCGTGCAGTACCTTGAGCACCGCCAGGTTGATGACCAGCCCGATCGCAGCCACGATGAGAACCGCTGCGCCGCGAATTTCGACCGGGTTCTGGAAGCGATCGATCGCGTTGTAGACGATCACGCCTACCAGCACCAGCATGGCTCCGCCGTTGACCATCGCCGCAATGATCTCGGCCCGACCGTGGCCCCAGCTATGGTTCCGGTCGGCCGGGCGGGTGGCGATCCAGGCCGCCAGTGCGGCAAGGCCGAGCGCGGTCGAATCGGTCAGCATGTGACCGGCATCGGCCATCAGCGCCAGAGAACCGCCCCACCAGCCGACCACGAATTCGACCGCGGCGAAGCTCAGCGTGAGGAGCAGCGCCCGCCGGAGCGCCCGACCGCCCGAATGGTCGTGGCTGTGGTGGCTGTGTTGGTTCATGGGTGTAGCTTATTCGTTTCCTGGCGGTCTTGCAGTCGGGAGTGGTCCCTGGCCGGGGGCGGCGGCTTAAAAATTCGACTTCTGGTCCTGCGACCAGTTCGGCTCGCCGTGACGAGGGCACTGTGCCGGGTGCGCGGCTTTTTTAATCAAATTCGACTTCAACTTCAAAAGCCGTTTCGCCGCCAGGTTCGCTGGCTGATGCGAGTGACTTTTGTCGGTTGCAACAAAAGTAACCAAAAGTGCGCTTTACAGGCGGCAGCTGTTGGCGGTGTGGGTCGGAGGCGTCTGGAGGTTTGGTGTCAGGCATGGGGTTTCGATTGCGAATCTTTCGGTCCGAGCACAGTGTTCGGCTTTGGCTCCCGGGCAATCTCCTCGTCACCCGTAAGCCGATGACGAACACGCCGCACGGACAAGAAAATCTCAAACTAGCGCCGCGATCAAACACCTAACCACTCACCCCGTGGACCCGCACCGCAATCCTCTGCCGCCTGTAAGAAGCGCTTTTG
>DATFJJ010000310.1:0-4615 GCA_035269245.1 Wenzhouxiangellaceae bacterium
CAGGCGCCTGACCGAAACGATTTATCCGTTTCTCAAGAAAGAACTTTTCCTGCCGTGGGAACCGGAAGAAGTGCCGGTCATCATTCAGCGCTGCACCGATGCACTGGTCCGCCTGGGACTGCTCGGTATGACCAACGAATACCTGCAGCGAACGCCCGGCGGCTCGGACCAGACCTATTATCTGCGTCTGCTGGGCAACGCGATGCTGCAGACCTTCGAGCGCTACTACATCACCATCGCAGTGCTTGCCAAGAACGGTTCCGGCCGCCTCAGCCGACAGCGGCTGGAGAAACTGTGTATCCAGAGCGCGCAGCGCATTTCCATACTTCACGAATTCGACGCGCCGGAGTTTTCCGATCGCACATTGTTCAAGCAGTTCATCGAATCGCTGCAGGAAATCGACGTGCTCGACCGCAACGACGAAGGCAACCTCACCTTCGATCGCCGGCTGGAAGTATTCGCCCGCGACGCCAAACTGGTGCTGGACAAGGAAGTGCGCCACACCATCATCCAGATCACGCCTCGGGTGCGCGACCTCGAGCCTGAATAACGCGCCGCAATGCCTCCGCGGGCGCCGCGGCGACTGTTACAATTTGTCGAATGAGCGCCGTACCCCCAGCCGTACCCACAACTGCCGCAACATCCGAGAAAGCCACACTCTCGGCGTCGGACTGGGAACAGGCCGCGCTTGATCTGATCGCCGACAAGGGCGTGTCGGCACTGGCCGTGGAACCCCTGGCCCGGCGTCTCGGTATCACCAAGGGCAGTTTCTACTGGCACTTCGCCAGCCGCGACGAGTTGCTGGAACAGGCGCTGAAGCGTTGGGAGCGTCGCGACCTTGAGCACCTGGAGCGCTCGCTCAATTCCGACCAGCCGGCCCCCGAGCGTCTCGCCGAGTTCATTCTTCGCACCAGCCGCCAGAACCGCAGCCATCAAATCCATGCTGCGCTGTGCGCCGCCAGCGACCACCCCCGCGTCAAGCCCTACATCGAAAGAATCACCCAGCGGCGCCTCCAATACCTGGCCAAGGCATTTCGCGAACTGGGCCTGGATGAAGTCGCTGCACGCCATCGCGCACGGCTGACCTATACAAGTTATGTGGGTTATATCCAGCTGCAGATTCGCGGGATGGCGCCCGAGCGCGGCAGCGACGAGTTCGAATCCTATGTCAGGCACGCCATCGATGCGCTGATCAATCCAGCGATCGGGTAATTTTCGCCGGCCGGTCCCCGTGATGGGCCACCGGAATGCCCGGCTTCCCGCTTGCTGCGGGCCTTCAGCTCACGTCTTTCGGGTTGCTGGCGCCGGCGGCTGGTTCCGTCACGCGCCCGGCCGGGCAATGAGAGGGCGGCTTTTCATCCGCACCATGGTAGTAGTGCAGCGCGCCGGCAGCGCGCAGGCGAATTCGATAGCCCGGCACCAGCGCCTGGGTATACATCATGTCCGGCTCCGGGCAGCCGAGCGCGCCGTTCGGCCAGGTCACGAATTCAGCGTCCATCAGCGTGATCTCCGCCTCGTCGATTTCCAGTCGACGGGCAAGATCGTTGCGTGCCTGCGACACGAGGGGTTCGAGTTGCGGATCGATGCTCATGTTCCGTTCATCCCTTGCACCGGAAGCTTCGGCGGCGTCGCCCGGCGCATCGCCGCTACAGCCGGCAAGACCCAGTGCAAGAATTGCAATCAACAGCGTCAAATATCTCATATCGGTTTGCCTATATGGGTTTGAATAGTGCCAGCCAGGCGATCGACAGGAATGCCGCCAGCGCGGCAAGAAACACCAGGACGGCCTTGCCCTGGTGACGAATGCGGAATGCGGTGATCCCGAGCGCGATGTAAACCACGATCATCAGCAGCTTGGCACCGAACCATCCGGCGCTCAGCGGCGAGAGCCCGAGAATCATCCACAGTGCGACACCCGAGGCCAGCAGCAGCGTATCGATCAGGTGTGGGCCGAAGCGCACCAGCGGGTGCGCCAGTGGCTTGTTCAGAACCAGCCGGATGAAACCGCGCAACGCGAATCCCAGCCCGCTGAGCAGGGCCAGCGAAATATGCAGCGTCTTCAGCAGTTCATAGATGCTCATGGATGGATGGATGAAGTTTCGGGGGCCGGTGTTGATCGCCAGTGTACCGCGCCGACCAGCTTACCAGCCGTGCATCCGGGGCCAGAAGCGGCCTGTGGGGAGGTCTTCTCCGACCAGCCAATAGCCGTCGTGCTGGGCAGCCGTGGCGCAGGCATGGTTGGGCAGAATGCGCAGGCGCTGGCCCACTGCGAACCGGTCCGGCTCGATGGCCTTGCCGTCTCGCCGCGCCAGGATGCCGTGTTCCTGGCTGGTCGCGCGAACGATGATGTCGTCGACGACCTTGCCGGATTCATCGCAGACCAGGCCGTAGCCGCAGTCGACTTCCTGCGTGGCTGTGCCGCGATCGCGCGACAGTGCCATCCAGCCGGCGTCCACCAGCCACTCGCCGGCGCGAGGACGAAAACCGATGACTTCGGTAAGCACCGAAATGGCGATATCGTTGATGGCGCAAACGTGCAGCCCGGCCATGACCAGGTCCATGAACACGTGGGTGCCGGCGCGGACTTCGGTCACGCCATCGAGGTTGCGTGCGAAGGTGGCCGTGGGCGTGGAGCCGACGCTGACAATCGGCAAGTCGAACCCGGCCAGGTGCAGCTGGTCTGCCGCTTTCACTACGGCCAGGCGCTCGTGCTCGGCCGCGCGCTCGAGGCACTTTACGGTGCGGCAGTCATACGAGGCGCCCATATGGGTCATCACGCCCAGAACGCGGCATCCGGCATCCTTCATCTCGTCTGCGGCTTCGACCAGGCCGGGATCGTCCGGTCGGAAGCCGCCGCGCTGCCCGTCCGCGTCTATTTCGAGCAGCACCGTAAAAGCACATTTCAGGCGCGCCGCAGCCTCGGCCAGGCGTCTTGCCGAGCCGGAATTGTCCACGGTCAGTTTAAGTGCAAGACCATTCCGGTAGAGTTGGGCTATACGCTCCAGCTTGCCCGGTGCCACGCCCACGGCGTAGAGCTGGTCCTCGATGCCGTGATCGAAGAAGTATTCGGCTTCGGCCAGCGTGGAGACCGTGATGCCCGGCGAGTCGGAGGCCATCATGTGTCGCCCGATTTCGATGCTCTTGCAGGTCTTGACGTGCGGCCGCAACGGCACCCCGAGGCGCGCAAGCTGCGCCTCCATCGTCTGAATGTTGCGCGTCATCCGGTCCAGATCGAGCAGAAGACAGGGTGTGGCTTTATCATCGAAAGCAGTTGAGGACATTTGTATCGGTTGCCGGTTGCCCGGAAAACTGAACGTGGATCAATCATTCTCGCACGGATTTCGCAGTGGAATCCGAATCGACTGGAGGACTCAGCCTTGACCAACCAGGCACAATTCGACAATGTCATCGAGAGCGTCATCGGACAGGTCGGCAAACACATCGTCGTCGGCCTGCCGCTGGGGCTGGGCAAGCCCAACCGCTTGATCAACGCGCTTTACAGGCGGGCCGTGGCCGATCCGGAGATCAAACTGGAGATCGTGACCGCGCTTTCGCTGGATATCCCTGAACCGGGTCACTGGCTGGAGGAGCGTCTGATGGGGCCGATCGTCGAACGCCTTTTCGGATCCGGCTACCCCCGGCTTGAATACCTGGTGGATCTCAAGAAACGGGCGTTGCCCGACAACGTTCGTGTCACCGAATTCTATTTCCAGTCGGGCGCGGCGTTGGGCAATTCGGACATGCAGCGCCATTACGTGTCGTCGAACTACACCCACGTCGCACGCGACCTGATCGACCGCGGCGTCAATTTGCTGTTTCAACTGGTGGCCCGCGACGCCGAGGGCCGGTTGAGTCTTTCGTGCAATCCCGACGTGTCGCTGGACCTCGTTCGGCGCGCAAGGAACGAGCCGGATTATTCGCTTTGCACAGTGGGCCACGTACATCCCGATCTCCCGTTCATGCTCGGCGACGCGGTCGTCGACGCGGACTATTTCGACGAAGTCGTCGACTTCGATCCGGACCAGCGCCTGTTCGCGCTTCCGCGTCGGCCGATCTCGATCCAGGACTATGCCGTGGGCTTCCACGCCGGCCAGCTGATCGCCGACGGCGGTACGCTCCAGATCGGCATCGGATCCCTCAGCGATGCGCTGGTGCATTCGCTTGTCCTGCGTCACCGCGACAACGACAGCTATCGCAAGGCCACCGAGGCGCTGTCCTGTCCGGTGCCCGCGGGCATAGGCGAGGAGGGGCCGTTCGAGGAAGGGTTGTACGGCGCCAGCGAGATGTTCATGGACGGTTTCATGCACCTGTATACCGCCGGAATACTCAAGCGCGAAGTGTTCGAGGACATCACCGTGATGCGCCGGGCCAACGCCGGCATGAGCGTCGAAAATCCGGGCTCAGGTGTGGTGATGGACGGCGGGTTCTTTCTCGGGACCCGGCCGTTCTATGATTTCCTGAACGGGCTGGACGAGCGCGAGCGCCCCCGGTTCCGAATGCACGGCGTGGGTCGGATCAATCAGCTCTACGGCGGCCGCGAGGCGCTGGAAATCGAGCAGCGGCGGCACGCCCGCTTCGTCAATACCTGCATGATGATGACGCTGACCGGCGCCGC